>NZ_CP166779.1:0-112500 GCF_059695635.1 Pseudomonas sp. LBUM1674
GTGTCAGTGGAACTATGGCAGCAGTGCGTGGAGCTTTTGCGCGATGAGCTGCCTGCCCAACAATTCAACACTTGGATCCGTCCACTACAGGTCGAAGCCGAAGGCGACGAGTTGCGTGTCTACGCACCGAATCGTTTTGTTCTCGACTGGGTTAACGAAAAGTACCTGGGCCGCGTCCTCGAACTGCTGGATGAGCATGGCAATGGCATGGCGCCTGCGCTTTCCTTATTAATAGGCAGCAAACGCAGTTCGGCTCCACGTGCCGCTCCTAATGCGCCGCTGGCTGCTGCCGCATCCCAGGCACAGGCGGCTCAAGCGCCTGTCAGCCCTCCGGCTCCCGCCCCGGCAACCATGCCGACCAAGCGATCGACGCAGAAAGTTACCGAAGTCAGTGAAGAGCCATCCCGCGACAGTTTCGACCCGATGGCGGGTGCGAGTTCTCAACAGGCCCCGGTGCGCTCCGAACAGCGCACGGTGCAGGTTGAAGGCGCGCTCAAGCACACCAGCTACCTGAACCGCACCTTTACTTTCGAGAACTTCGTCGAAGGTAAGTCCAACCAACTGGCCCGGGCAGCGGCCTGGCAGGTAGCGGACAACCCCAAGCACGGTTACAACCCGCTCTTTCTTTATGGTGGCGTTGGCCTGGGTAAAACCCACTTGATGCACGCTGTGGGTAACCACCTATTAAAGAAGAATCCGAATGCCAAGGTCGTGTACCTGCATTCCGAGCGTTTCGTTGCGGACATGGTCAAGGCGCTGCAATTGAACGCGATCAACGAATTCAAGCGCTTCTACCGTTCGGTGGACGCGCTGTTGATCGATGACATTCAGTTCTTCGCCCGCAAGGAACGTTCCCAGGAAGAGTTTTTTCACACCTTCAATGCCCTGCTTGAAGGTGGGCAGCAGGTCATTCTGACCAGTGACCGCTATCCTAAAGAAATCGAAGGCCTCGAAGAGCGCCTCAAGTCTCGCTTCGGTTGGGGGCTGACGGTTGCCGTCGAGCCGCCGGAGTTGGAAACCCGCGTGGCGATCCTGATGAAAAAGGCCGACCAGGCCAAAGTCGATCTGCCACACGACGCGGCGTTCTTCATTGCCCAGCGCATTCGCTCCAACGTTCGTGAACTGGAAGGCGCGCTTAAACGCGTGATCGCCCACTCGCACTTCATGGGCCGCGACATCACTATCGAGCTGATTCGCGAATCCCTGAAAGACCTGTTGGCGCTGCAAGACAAACTGGTCTCTGTGGATAACATTCAGCGCACCGTCGCCGAGTACTACAAGATCAAGATCTCCGACCTGCTGTCCAAGCGTCGTTCACGCTCGGTCGCTCGTCCGCGTCAGGTTGCCATGGCGTTGTCCAAAGAGTTGACTAACCACAGCCTGCCGGAAATCGGCGACGTGTTTGGTGGCCGCGACCACACGACTGTTTTGCACGCCTGCCGCAAGATCAACGAACTCAAGGAATCCGACGCGGACATCCGCGAGGACTACAAGAACCTGCTGCGTACACTGACCACTTGATGAACACCAGCGCAGCTTATTAAGGCAAGGGACTAGACCATGCATTTCACCATTCAACGCGAAGCCCTGTTGAAACCCCTGCAACTGGTCGCAGGCGTCGTCGAGCGCCGACAGACCTTGCCGGTGCTC
Organism: Pseudomonas sp. LBUM1674; assembly: GCF_059695635.1. NCBI lineage: Bacteria > Pseudomonadati > Pseudomonadota > Gammaproteobacteria > Pseudomonadales > Pseudomonadaceae > Pseudomonas > Pseudomonas sp. LBUM1674. The sequence continues at coordinate 1,651 of NZ_CP166779.1, forward strand.
TCCAACGTGCTGCTGGTTGTCGAAGGCCAGCAACTGTCGCTGACCGGTACCGACCTGGAAGTCGAGCTGGTCGGTCGGGTACAACTCGAAGAACCTGCAGATCCGGGTTCCATCACGGTGCCTGCGCGCAAGCTGATGGACATCTGCAAAAGCTTGCCGAACGACGCGCTGATCGACATCAAGGTCGACGAGCAGAAGCTCGTGGTGAAGGCCGGCCGTAGCCGCTTTACCCTGTCGACCCTGCCGGCCAACGATTTCCCGACGGTTGAAGAAGGCCCTGGCTCGCTGACCTGCAGCCTGGAGCAAAGCAAACTGCGTCGTTTGATCGAACGCACCAGCTTCGCCATGGCCCAGCAGGACGTGCGTTATTACCTGAACGGCATGCTGCTGGAAGTCTCTGCCGGCATCATCCGCGCCGTGGCAACAGACGGTCACCGCCTGGCCATGTGCTCGATGCAGGCCGATATCGGTCAGCCGGATCGCCACCAGGTCATCGTGCCGCGCAAGGGTATCCTTGAGCTGGCGCGCTTGCTGACCGAGCCGGACGGCATCGTCAGCATCGTCCTGGGTCAACACCATATCCGCGCCACCACCGGCGAGTTCACCTTCACCTCGAAACTGGTCGACGGTAAATTCCCCGATTACGAGCGTGTTCTGCCAAAAGGCGGCGACAAGCTGGTGCTGGGTGATCGTCAGGCCTTGCGTGAAGCCTTCAGCCGTACCGCGATTCTGTCCAACGAGAAATACCGTGGCATTCGCCTGCAACTGGCTAATGGCCAGCTAAAGATCCAGGCCAACAACCCGGAGCAGGAAGAAGCGGAAGAAGAAGTGGGTGTTGAGTACAACGGCGGCCCACTGGAAATCGGCTTCAACGTGAGCTATCTGCTCGACGTGCTGGGCGTTATGACCACTGAGCAAGTTCGACTGATCCTGTCCGACTCCAACAGCAGCGCGCTGGTGCAAGAGTCCGACAACGACGACTCGGCCTACGTTGTCATGCCGATGCGTCTGTAATCATGCTCAGCAGAAGCTAGATGTCCTTAAGTCGCGTCTCGGTCACCGCGGTGCGCAATCTGCACCCGGTGACCTTCTCCCCCTCTCCCCGAATCAATATTCTTTACGGCGCCAACGGCAGCGGCAAAACCAGTGTTCTGGAAGCCATACATCTGCTGGGGCTTGCCCGTTCGTTTCGTAGCACCCGGCTATTGCCCGTGATTCAATACGAGCAGTTGGCGTGCACGGTGTTTGGTCAGGTGGAATTGGCCGAGGGCGGCCACAGTGCATTGGGGATATCTCGCGACCGCCAGGGTGAGTTCCAGATCCGCATCGACGGACAGAACGCCCGCAGCGCGGCGCAACTGGCGGAGATCCTGCCTTTGCAGCTGATCAACCCCGACAGCTTCCGGCTGTTGGAGGGTGCGCCGAAGATTCGGAGACAGTTTCTCGACTGGGGTGTGTTCCACGTGGAACCGCGCTTCATGTCCACCTGGCAGCGCTTGCAGAAGGCCCTGCGCCAGAGAAACTCTTGGCTGCGGCATGGTACACTTGACGCCGTTTCGCAAGCGGTTTGGGACAGGGAATTGTGCCAGGCCAGCGCTGAAATTGATGAATACCGCCGCGCTTACATCAAAGCCTTGAAACCAGTCTTTGAACAGACCTTGAGCGATCTGGTTGAGCTCGAGGGCTTAACGCTCAGCTATTACCGAGGTTGGGATAAAGACCGCGAGCTGAGTGCAGTACTCGCCGGTTCCCTACAGCGGGATCAGCAAATGGGTCATACCCAGGCCGGACCACAACGCGCTGATTTGCGCCTTCGTTTGGGCGCCCATAACGCCGCAGACATCTTGTCCCGCGGTCAGCAGAAGTTGGTGGTATGTGCATTGCGGATTGCCCAAGGGCACTTGGTCAGCCAGGCCCGACGCGGTCAGTGTATTTATCTGGTGGATGACCTGCCGTCCGAATTGGACGAGCACCACCGTCGCGCGCTTTGCCGCTTGCTGGAAGACTTACGCTGCCAGGTCTTTATCACCTGTGTAGATCACGAATTATTGAGGGAAGGCTGGCAGACGGAAACGCCAGTCGCTTTGTTCCACGTGGAACAGGGCCGTATCACCCAGACCCACGACCATCGGGAGTGAAGGCATTGAGCGAAGAAAATACGTACGACTCAACGAGCATTAAGGTGCTGAAAGGCCTGGATGCCGTACGCAAACGTCCCGGTATGTACATTGGTGACACCGACGATGGCAGCGGTCTGCACCACATGGTTTTCGAAGTGGTCGACAACTCGATCGACGAAGCCCTCGCCGGCCACTGCGACGACATCAGCATCATTATTCACCCGGACGAATCCATCACTGTTCGCGATAACGGTCGTGGCATCCCGGTAGATGTGCACAAAGAAGAAGGCGTTTCGGCAGCGGAGGTCATCATGACCGTGCTGCACGCCGGCGGTAAGTTCGACGACAACTCCTATAAAGTATCCGGCGGCCTGCACGGCGTAGGGGTGTCGGTTGTGAACGCCCTGTCCGAAGAGCTGGTGTTGACTGTTCGCCGCAGTGGCAAGATCTGGGAACAGACCTACATCCACGGTGTTCCGAAAGAACCGATGAAAATCGTTGGCGAAAGCGAAACCACCGGTACCCAGATCCACTTCAAACCCTCCGACCTCACCTTCAAGAACATCCACTTCAGCTGGGACATCCTGGCCAAGCGGATTCGTGAGCTGTCCTTCCTCAACTCCGGTGTCGGCATCGTCCTCAAGGACGAGCGCAGCGGCAAGGAAGAGCTGTTCAAATACGAAGGCGGCCTGCGTGCGTTCGTTGAATACCTGAACACCAACAAGACCCCGGTCAACCAGGTATTCCACTTCAACATCCAGCGTGAAGACGGCATCGGCGTGGAAATCGCCCTGCAGTGGAACGACAGCTTCAACGAGAACCTGTTGTGCTTCACCAACAACATTCCGCAGCGCGACGGCGGTACTCACCTGGTGGGTTTCCGTTCGGCCCTGACGCGTAACCTGAACACCTACATCGAAGCGGAAGGTCTGGCGAAGAAGCACAAAGTCGCGACCACCGGCGACGATGCACGTGAAGGTCTGACCGCGATCATTTCGGTAAAAGTGCCGGATCCGAAGTTCAGCTCCCAGACCAAAGACAAGCTGGTTTCTTCCGAAGTGAAGACCGCGGTCGAACAGGAAATGGGCAAGTACTTCTCTGACTTCCTGCTGGAAAACCCGAACGAAGCCAAACTGGTCGTCGGCAAGATGATCGACGCGGCACGGGCTCGTGAAGCGGCGCGTAAAGCCCGTGAGATGACCCGTCGCAAAGGCGCGCTGGATATTGCCGGCCTGCCGGGCAAACTGGCTGACTGCCAGGAAAAAGACCCTGCCCTTTCCGAACTGTACCTCGTGGAAGGTGACTCTGCTGGCGGCTCCGCCAAGCAGGGACGCAACCGTCGGACCCAGGCCATCCTGCCGTTGAAAGGCAAGATCCTGAACGTCGAGAAGGCGCGCTTCGACAAGATGATCTCTTCCCAGGAAGTGGGCACCTTGATCACCGCGCTGGGCTGCGGCATTGGCCGTGACGAGTACAACATCGACAAGCTGCGCTACCACAACATCATCATCATGACCGATGCTGACGTCGACGGTTCGCACATCCGTACACTGTTGCTGACCTTCTTCTTCCGTCAGTTGCCGGAGCTGATCGAACGCGGCTACATCTACATCGCTCAGCCGCCGCTGTACAAGGTCAAGAAAGGCAAGCAAGAGCAATACATCAAAGACGACGACGCCATGGAAGAGTACATGACGCAGTCGGCCCTGGAAGATGCGAGCCTGCACCTGAACGAGGAAGCACCGGGTATTTCCGGTGAAGCGCTCGAGCGTCTGGTGAATGACTTCCGCCTGGTGATGAAGACCCTCAAGCGTTTGTCGCGCCTGTACCCACAGGAACTGACCGAGCACTTTATCTACTTGCCAGCAGTGAGCATGGAGCAACTGTCCGATCACGCCGCCATGCAGGATTGGTTGGCCCAGTACGAAGTTCGCCTGCGCACCGTCGAGAAGTCCGGCCTGGTTTACAAAGCCAGCCTGCGTGAAGACCGTGAACGTAACGTCTGGCTGCCTGAGGTCGAACTGATCTCCCACGGCCTGTCGAACTACGTCACGTTCAACCGCGATTTCTTCGGCAGTAACGATTACAAGACGGTTGTTTCTCTGGGCGCTCAACTGAGCACCTTGTTGGACGACGGCGCGTATATCCAGCGTGGCGAGCGCAAGAAGCCGGTCACCGAGTTCAAGGAAGCGCTTGAATGGCTGATGGCTGAAAGCACCAAGCGTCATACCATTCAGCGATACAAAGGTCTGGGTGAAATGAACCCGGATCAACTGTGGGAAACCACCATGGACCCAAGCCAGCGCCGGATGCTTAAAGTCACCATCGAAGACGCCATTGGCGCGGATCAGATCTTCAACACCCTGATGGGTGATGCGGTCGAGCCACGTCGTGACTTTATCGAAAGCAACGCCCTGGCGGTATCCAACCTGGATTTCTGATCCAGCGTACTTGCCAAAAAAAAGGCCACCGTTAACGCGTTGGCCTTTTTATTTGCCCGTCGAAATGTTTGTCCGATTAAAGATCGTCCGAACGCGGCCCGAGCCTTCGGACGATCTTTTGATCTTTACTCGCTTGCCGCCCCCACACTTTCCAGTCGATACCCGTACCCATAAATCGTCAGCAGTTGCCAACCGCGATCAGCCGTCAGCCCAAGCTTGTTGCGCAGGCGATAAATGTGGGTATCCAGCGGTCGGGAAGACACCATCTCTTCATGGGTCCAGAACCGCTCATAGAGATACTCCCGGGACAGCGGTCGTCCCAGGTTACTGAACAGGCAACGCGCCAGTCGATATTCTCGCTCAGTCATTCCGATAGGTTTGCCGGCGCGGTTTACGGTCAACTCGGCATCATCGAACACCAGGTCATTGAAACTCAGCACTTCGGTCGCTGCCGCACGTTGCTGGCTATGTCGGCGCAACACTGCAGTCACTCTGGCTTTCAGTTCATTGGGTCGAAACGGCTTGCTGACGTAATCGTCGGCGCCCGCATTCAACGCCTGGACGATATCGCTTTCGCCATCGCGGCTGGTCAGCATGATCGCGGCGGGTGGTGCGTCCATGTGCTCGCGGGTCCAGCGCAACAGCGACAGGCCGCTGAAGCCTGGCAACTGCCAGTCGAGGATAAGCAGGTCGAATGTTTCCCGTCGCAGTTGGCGTAACAGGTCTTCTCCCTGCTCGAAGCTGTGCAATGACCACGCAGGCTCACCTGGTTCGGTCATCTGCCGCAAAGTCTGTTCCACCCTGCGCAGTTCTGCCGGTTCGTCATCCAGTATCGCGACACGCATGTACGTTATTCCTTTGGCGGCCAGCATGTTATCTGACAATACACGTTCGGTTGGAGAGTGAAAGTAAGCAGGTCCGCTATGATTCTTCAAGCACCCTCCTCTGGGAACTGTGACCCATGAACGAAATTCCCTACAACCATTACGTCAGTATTGCCTATGAATAATGAGCGACGCCGGGAAAGTCGCGAGCCGACTCAAGTCCAAAGGTTGTTCCTGCAATTGGTCCGCGAATGGCTGTGGATAAGCTTGCTGTTGTTACCCCTGACGGGCCTTCTTTCTTTCAATGCCGAGACCAGCCATCGAAATGGGTCGGGTGCGTGGGGCGCGTTGTTGTCTGTTTGCCTGGTCGCCTGTGTCTTGGGTTTGTTATTGCTACGTCCGAGGCTGGCGCTCTGGTTGACCATAGCAGGCATGAGTTGTGCACTGCTGGTGAGCGCAGGGTTAGCGAGACTGGGCTGGTGGTGGTCCCCTACAGCGAGTTTGTTGGGCATGCTGTTCGGTTACCTGATCTGGAACTGGCGGCGCTTGAGTGTGGTGCTGACCTATTTTGGCTGGGAGCTGGCGCGGCTGGACAGCGAACCAAAGGTCTTTCCGGAACGCCGTCGTGCGCAATTTCCGACTGGCGACCATTTACAGGGTCAGATCATGGCGCTGGAACAAGCGATGGGTCGAACCCGTGACACCCGTCGCTTTATCGCCGATGGCCTGGAGTATTTGCCTGTCGCCACATTGATCAGTGATCCGCATGGCCGGATTTTGCTGGGTAACCGTAATGCCAGGGATCTGTTCGGCGCCGATCTGGTGGGCGATGACGTTCTGGAGCAATTGGCGAAACTTGGCTATCCGGAACTGGTCGAAGGCCCGCGGCCGCTCTTATCGACTTTGCCGCTGGTGGAGTTCAGGGACGTCAAAGAACGCAGTCTGCGTCTGGAGCGCGCTGCCTTGCTGCCGGTGGACGGAGAAACGCCTATCGGCTGGTTATTGAGCCTGACCGACCTCAGCGTTGAGCGTGATGCCGAGGAGCAACGCGGCGTACTGTTGCGTTTCTTGTCCCATGATCTGCGGGCGCCTCACTCGGCGATTCTGGCCCTGCTCGACGTACACCGGCATCAATCCGTCGGGGACACGCAGCTGTTCGATCAGATCGAGTGCCAGGTGCGTCGAGCCCTGGAATTGACTGACGGTTTCGTACAACTGGCCAAGGCCGAGTCAGAGGCCTATCAGTTTCAGCCGAGCCTGTTTGCGATGATGGTGCTGGATGTCTTCGATCAGACATTGCCCATTGCGCAGTTGAAACAGATCGAAATGGTCCATCACCTGGATGATGTAGCGCAGGAAAGCTTGATCATGGCCGATCAGGCGCTGCTGACCCGAGCCTTGTTCAATCTGCTGGAGAACGCCATCAAGTACAGCGGCCCCGGTACTCGAATCATTGTGCAAGTCAACTGCGCCGAAGGCTGGCTGACGTGCGAGATCATTGATCAAGGCAAAGGCATTGCTGCAGAGGAATTGCCCGAACTGTTCAGCCAGTATCGGCGACTTTCTTCAGCCCAGGGCATCGATGGCGTGGGTTTGGGGCTGTCGATGGTGAAGGCGGTGATGGATCGACATGGCGCAAGGATTGAGTGCCAAAGTGTGGTGGGTCAAGGCACACGCTTCCGACTGCATTTTCCCTTGTTCAAGGATTGAAACACTGCTATTTCGGCCATTAAAAAACCGGCTATAACAGCCGGTTTTTTTGCGCCCGAAAAAAACTTATGCACCTTTTCCGGCGTTTTATGTGTTTATGAAATATGTATATAAATCAAAAAGCTACAAACCAAATATGGCACTTGTAAGAAAAACGATACACAGGTTATCCACAGAATCTCAGACAGCCATTTGATCACTGGCAGCCGGGGCTTGCGGGGCAGGTGGGAGCGAGCCCATTTCCCGTTGCATCTGTTCGTTCCAGGCCTGGACCCGATCGTTAAGCTCAGCAATGGCGCGCGGCCCGCTGCCATCGGCGTACATGGGTTCACCGATGATCACGGTGATGACGCCCTGCTTCTTCGCCCAACCGGCTTTCGGCCAGAATTTGCCTGCATTGTGCGCAATCGGGAGCACCGGGAGCGAAGCATTAACCGCCAAAGCGGTGCCACCCCGAGAGAATTTTCCGATGGTGCCGTAAGGAACCCGCGTTCCTTCCGGGAAGATCAGCACCCACACGCCATCTTTGAGCAATTCATCGCCCTTCTTCGCCACGTGTTTGAGCGCAGCTTTAGGATTGTCGCGGTCGATGGCAATCGGTCGCAGCATGGCCATCGCCCAACCGAAGAACGGAACGTAGAGCAGTTCACGCTTGAGCACTTGGCTCAGTGGCTCGAAGTAGGCCGAGAGAAAGAAGGTCTCCCAGGTGCTCTGGTGATTGGATTGAATCACGCAGGGCTGGTCCGGCACGTTCTCTGCGCCTTTGATTTCATAGCTGATGCCCAGAAAGACTTTGCTCAGCCACAAGGCGCAGTGGCACCAGTACACATTGATAAAGCGATAGCGCGCCTTGAACGACAGAAAAGGTGCGATAAAAAAGCTCAGGCTGCACCAGAGCAAAGAGCTGGTGCCCAGCAGCAGGTAAAAGAGGAAGGTTCTGATGGCCTGCAGTATCGACATGGCGACGTTTACCGTGCGGGCATTGCCCGTCTATATAAGCGCACTCCCGATCAATCCTTGGCCAGGAATATCAGAAGCGCTCAATTGTGGATAAGTTCTGCGGCAATCGCCGCCAGATCGTCAAAAATCAAGGTGCCCACCGGCAGGGTCTTGCCCAGAGTCTTTTCGCCTTTGCCGGTCTTTACCAAAACTGGCTGAGAATCGACGGCTCTGGCAGCTTCCAGGTCACCAAGGGTATCGCCAACGAACCAAAGATCAGTCAGCGCTACGTTGTAATGCGCGGCGATGGTTTTCAACATCCCCGGTTTTGGTTTGCGGCAATCGCAACCGTCGTCCGGCCCGTGCGGGCAGTAGACGATCAGCCCGACTTCACCACCCTGCTCCGCCACCAGCAAGCGCAAGCGCTCGTGCATGGCGTCCAGGGTGGCGATGTCGTAATAGCCGCGAGCGATGCCCGACTGGTTGGTAGCCACGGCTACCGTCCAGCCGGCTTTGCTCAACTGCGCGATGGCTTCGATTGAACCGGGGAGTGGAATCCACTCCTCCACCGACTTGATGTAAGCGTCGGAGTCGTAATTGATCACCCCGTCCCGATCGAGAATCAGCAGTTTCAACAGCAATCCCTCAGCCCAGCAGCGAAATGTCGGCGACACCGAGGAACAGTCCACGCAGACGCGCCAGCAATGCATAGCGGTTGGCGCGCACTTTGGCATCTTCGGCATTGACCATCACGGCTTCGAAGAACGCATCCACCGGCTCGCGCAAGGCCGCCAGGCGTGCCAGCGATTCGCTGTACTGACGTGCAGCAGCCATTGGCTGTACAGCCTGGTCCGCCTGCTGGATCGCCGAATACAGAGAGAACTCGTTGGCGTTGTCGAAGTACTTGGCTTCCACGACCGCAGGAACCGAGCCTTCGACCTTGCTCAGCAAGTTCGAAACGCGCTTGTTCACCGCAGCCAGGGCAGCGGCTTCCGGCAATTTGCGGAACGCCTCTACTGCTTGGACGCGCTGATCGAAGTCCAGCGCCGAACCCGGCTTCAGGGCACGCACCGACAGGTAAGTCCCGACATCGACACCTTCGTCTTCGTAACGGGCACGCAGACGGTCGAAGATGAATTCCAGCACCGAGTCATTGAGACCGACAGTCTTGACCTTGGTACCGAATGCATTCACAGCGAAGGCCACGGCGTCGTTCAGGTCGAGCTCGAGCTTCTTGTCGATCAGGATACGCAACACACCCAGGGCGGCACGACGCAAGGCGTACGGGTCTTTGCTGCCGGTTGGCAGCATGCCGATGCCGAAAATGCCCACCAGGGTGTCGAGCTTGTCAGCGATGGCCACGGCCGCACCGGTCAGGGTCGTCGGCAGTTCAGCACCGGCACCGCGCGGCATGTACTGCTCGTTCAGCGCCAAGGCGACTTCTTCCGGCTCGCCGTCGTTGAGGGCGTAGTAGTAACCGGCGACACCTTGCATCTCCGGGAACTCACCGACCATTTCGGTCGACAGGTCGCACTTGGACAGCAGGCCGGCACGGGAAGCCCACGCGGCGTTGCCACCAATGCGCTGAGCGATGAACGCGGCGAGTCTGGAAACGCGCTCTGCCTTGTCATAGACGCTGCCGAGTTTTTCCTGGAACACCACGTTTTGCAGACGCAGGTTGAAGTCTTCGAGTTTCTGCTTCTTGTCTTGCTTGAAGAAGAACTCGGCGTCGGTCAGGCGTGGGCGAACCACTTTCTCGTTACCGGCGATGATTTGTTGCGGGTCTTTGCTTTCGATGTTGGCCACAGTAATGAAGCGTGGCAGCAACTTGCCGTCGGCATCCAGCAGGCAGAAGTACTTCTGGTTATCCTGCATGGTGGTGATCAGCGCTTCTTGCGGTACGTCGAGGAAACGTTCCTCGAACGAGCACACCAGCGGCACCGGCCATTCCACCAGCGCGGTCACTTCGTCGAGCAAGGCTGGCGGAACGATGGCAGTACCTTCCTGCATTGTCGCCAGTTCTTCGGTGCGCTTGCTGATCAGCTCGCGACGCTCGTTGGAGTCGGCCAGTACGTAAGCGGCTCGCAGGTCGCTCAAATAGTTGGCTGGCGAGGTGATGCGCACACTTTCCGGGTGATGGAAGCGATGACCCCGGGAGTCGCGGCCGGCTTTCTGGGCGAGGATCGTGCAATCGATGACCTGGTCACCGAGCAACATCACCAGCCACTGAGTCGGACGAACGAATTCTTCCTTGCGAGCACCCCAGCGCATGCGCTTCGGGATCGGCAGGTCGTTCAGGGAATCTTCGACGATGGTCGGCAGCAGGCTCGCGGTCGGCTTGCCGGCGATGCTTTGGCTGTAACGCAGTTTCGGACCGCTCTGATCGATTTCGCTCAGGTCGACGCCGCACTTCTTGGCGAAACCCAGTGCCGCTTGAGTCGGGTTGCCTTCAGCATCGAACGCAGCCTGACGTGGCGGGCCGTCGAGGTTGATGCTGCGATCAGGTTGCTGAGTAGCCAGCGAAGTGATCAGCACCGCCAGACGACGTGGCGCGGCGTAGACGGTTTTGGTCTCGTAGTTCAGGCCAGCGGCTTGCAGGCCCTTGTCGATACCGGCCAGGAACGCGTCGGCCAGGGTGTTCAGGGCTTTGGGTGGCAGTTCTTCGGTGCCCAGTTCAACCAGAAAATCTTGAGCACTCATTGTGCAGCCTCCAGCTTGGCCAGTACTTCATCACGCAGGTCCGGGGTCGCCATCGGGAAGCCCAGCTTGGCGCGAGCCAGCAGGTAGGCTTGCGCAACGGAACGCGCCAGGGTGCGCACACGCAGAATGTATTGCTGACGTGCGGTTACCGAAATCGCCCGGCGCGCATCCAGCAGGTTGAAGGTGTGGGACGCCTTCAACACCATTTCGTAGCTCGGCAACGGCAGCGGCTGCTCGAGTTCGATCAGGCGCTTGGCTTCGCTTTCGTAGAAATCGAACAGTTCGAACAGCTTCTCGACGTTGGCGTGTTCGAAGTTGTAGGTCGACTGCTCCACTTCGTTCTGGTGGAACACGTCGCCGTAGGTCACTTTACCCATCGGACCGTCAGCCCAGACCAGGTCGTAGACCGAGTCCACGCCTTGCAGGTACATGGCCAGACGCTCGAGACCGTAAGTGATCTCGCCGGTCACCGGGTAGCACTCGATGCCGCCCGCTTGCTGGAAGTACGTGAACTGAGTCACTTCCATGCCGTTGAGCCAGACCTCCCAGCCCAGACCCCAGGCGCCCAGGGTCGGCGATTCCCAGTTGTCTTCGACGAAGCGGATGTCGTGGACCAACGGGTCCAGGCCGACATGCTTGAGGGAGCCCAGGTACAGTTCCTGGAAGTTGTCCGGATTCGGCTTCAACACCACCTGGAACTGGTAGTAGTGCTGCAGACGGTTCGGGTTTTCGCCGTAGCGGCCGTCAGTCGGGCGACGACTGGGCTGCACATAAGCGGCGTTCCAGGTTTCCGGGCCGATGGCGCGCAGGAACGTGGCAGTGTGGAAAGTGCCGGCGCCTACTTCCATATCGTAGGGCTGAAGTACCACACAACCTTGCTCGGCCCAGTATTGCTGGAGGGCGAGGATCAAGTCTTGGAAGGTACGCACGGCTGGCGTAGGCTGGCTCACGAAATTCACCTGTTTCTTGGGCTGCGATTTAAAGAGCGGGAGTATACCCGATTCGGTCCTGCGCACGCCCCCTGGAGCCTTATGCCACGCTGCTTTTGGTGTTCCGAAGATCCGCTGTACATGGCTTATCACGATCAGGAGTGGGGTACGCCGCTACGCGATGCGCAGGGATTATTCGAGTTGCTTTTGCTCGAAGGGTTCCAGGCAGGCCTGTCCTGGATCACCGTACTGCGTAAACGCGAGCGTTATCGCGAGGTATTGTTCGGCTTCGACGTCCAGCGCGTGGCGCAGATGAGCGACGCCGAGATCGATGAATTGATGCTCGATCCGGGGATCATCCGCAATCGCCTCAAACTCAACGCAGCCCGGCGCAATGCCCAGGCCTGGCTGGCGCTGGAGGACCCGGTGGCGTTCCTATGGTCGTTCGTCGGTGGCAAGCCTGTGATCAATCATTTCAAGGATCGAACCGAAGTACCGGCCGTGACGCCGACCGCCATGGAAATGAGCAAAGGCCTGAAAAAGGCCGGCTTCACCTTCGTCGGCCCGACCATTTGCTACGCATTGATGCAGGCCTCGGGCATGGTCATGGACCACACCCGGGATTGCGATCGCTACGCGACTCTGGTGAACGGCGGTTAGAATGGCCGCCTCGCGCACAGCACAAGATCAGGAGTGACCTGTGGAAAAGTTTAAAGGCGCCATGCTGGTAGGCGCTCTGCGGTTGTTTGCCCTGCTCCCGTGGCGGGCAGTGCAAGCCGTCGGCTCGGCCATTGGCTGGGTCATGTGGAAAACCCCCAACCGTTCCCGCGACGTGGTGCGGATCAATCTGTCCAAGTGCTTCCCCGACATGGATCCGGCTGAACGGGAGCGCCTGGTCGGCCAGAGCCTGAGAGATATCGGCAAGTCCCTGACCGAAAGCGCCTGCGCCTGGATCTGGCCGGCGCAGCGCTCGATCGATCTGGTGCGTGAAGTCGAGGGTCTCGACGTATTGAAGGACGCCCTCGCCTCCGGCAAAGGCGTCGTCGGTATCACCAGCCACCTGGGCAACTGGGAAGTGTTGAACCACTTTTATTGCAGCCAATGCAAACCGATCATTTTCTATCGACCGCCCAAGTTGAAGGCGGTGGATGATTTGCTGCGCAAGCAGCGGGTGCAACTGGGCAATCGGGTTGCCGCATCCACCAAGGAAGGCATCCTCAGTGTCATCAAGGAAGTGCGCAAAGGGGGAGCAGTCGGGATTCCCGCTGACCCGGAACCCGCCGAATCCGCCGGGATCTTCGTGCCGTTCTTCGCCACGCAGGCACTGACCAGCAAATTCGTGCCGAACATGCTCGCGGGTGGCAAAGCGGTTGGCGTGTTCCTGCATGCCCTGCGGCTGCCGGACGGTTCGGGTTACAAGGTGATCCTGGAAGCTGCGCCAGAAGCCATGTACAGCACCGACACCGAGACATCCTGTGCGGCCATGAGCCAGGTGGTGGAGCGGTATGTCCGGGCTTATCCAAGCCAGTACATGTGGAGCATGAAGCGCTTCAAGAAGCGTCCACCGGGTGAAGAGCGTTGGTATTGACCTCTGATCAGTGGGCCTGACGTTCGAGTTTCTTCAGAAACACCGTCATTTCCTTTTCCGCCTGCTTGTCGCCATGGACGCGGGCGGCTTCCAGACCTTGTTCCCAGGCTTGGCGCGCAGCCGGATAATCCGCCAGCGCCAGATGGGCCTTGCCCAACAGTTTCCAGGCTGCCGAATACTTCGGATCGAACTCGACACAACGCTGGAAATGCTCGGCGGCCTTGGCGTTCTCCCCGAGATCCAGGTAACCCTTGCCGAGGCCGAAGCGCAGCAATGAGTTATCCACACCCTTGGCGAGCATTTTTTCCAGGGATTCGAGCATCGGTGGATTCCTTGGTGAGGTGAGTCAGAGGTTGATTTGTTTTAGTGAGATCGTCATCGCGAGCAAGCTCGCTCCCACAGTAGATCTTTAGTGAACACAAAATGTGTGTACGGCCGAGAACCACTGTGGGAGCGAGCTTGCTCGCGATGACGCCAGATCGACCACCGCTGTTTCTGGATCAGAAGAAGCTGAGCCCCACATGAAACAGCTTTTCCACATCCCGAATATGCTTTTTATCCACAAGGAACAGAATCACATGATCGCCCGCCGCGATCACGGTGTCGTCGTGGGCAATGATCACCTCTTCATCGCGAATGATCGCACCAATGGTGGTGCCAGGCGGCAGGCCGATGTTCTCGATGGATTTACCGATGACCTTGCTCGACTTCGCATCGCCATGGGCAATGGCCTCGATGGCCTCTGCCGCGCCGCGACGCAATGAATGCACGCTAACGATATCGCCGCGCCGCACATGGGCCAGCAACGTGCCGATGGTCGCCAGTTGCGGGCTGATGGCGATGTCGATGTCGCCGCCCTGGATCAGATCGACATACGCCGGGTTGTTGATGATGGTCATCACCTTCTTCGCGCCCAGGCGCTTGGCCAGCAAGGACGACATGATGTTGGCCTCGTCGTCATTGGTCAGGGCGAGGAAAAGGTCGGCGTCGGCGATGTTCTCTTCCAGCAGCAGATCCCGATCCGAAGCGCTGCCCTGCAGCACCACGGTGCTATCGAGGGTGTCCGAAAGATGACGGCAGCGGGTCGGGTTCATCTCGATGATCTTCACCTGGTAACGGCTTTCAATGGCCTCGGCCAGGCGTTCGCCGATCTGCCCGCCGCCAGCGATGACAATGCGCTTGTAGCTCTCATCGAGGCGGCGCATTTCACTCATCACCGCGCGAATATTCGCCTTGGCCGCGATGAAAAAGACTTCGTCGTCCGCCTCGATCACCGTATCGCCCTGGGGCAGGATCGGTCGGTCCCGGCGGAAAATTGCCGCGACCCGGGTTTCGACATTCGGCATGTGCTCGCGCAATTGCCGCAGTTGCTGGCCCACCAGCGGACCCCCGTAATAGGCCTTGACGGCCACTAGCTGGGCTTTGCCCTCGGCGAAATCGATCACCTGCAACGCACCCGGATGCTGGATCAGGCGCTTGATGTAGTTGGTGACCACTTGCTCCGGGCTGATCAGCACGTCCACCGGAATCGCTTCGTTGTCGAACAAATCGTTGCGCGTCAGGTAGGCCGCTTCGCGGACCCGGGCGATTTTGGTCGGCGTGTGGAACAGGGTGTGGGCGACCTGACAGGCCACCATGTTGGTTTCGTCACTGCTGGTCACGGCCACCAACATGTCAGCGTCGTCCGCGCCAGCCTGGCGCAGCACCGTCGGGAGCGAGCCGCGGCCCTGCACCGTACGGATGTCCAGCCGGTCGCCGAGATCGCGCAGACGATCGCCATCGGTGTCGACTACCGTGATGTCATTGGCCTCGCTGGCCAAGTGTTCCGCCAGCGAACCGCCGACCTGCCCTGCGCCGAGGATGATGATTTTCATCCAGTCACTCCCTTAAATCCGGTTAACCGCGCGCGGCGGCGATCTTGATCAGCTTGGCGTAGTAGAACCCGTCGTGGCCGCCTTCCTGGGCCAGCAACTGGCGACCATGGGGCTGCTTGATGCCGGCCTGACTGGCGATATCCAGTTCACGAGCGCTCGTTGTACGAGCGAGGAAGGCCTCGATGACTTCAGTGTTCTCGGTTGGCAGCGTGGAGCAGGTGGCGTAAAGCAGAATGCCGCCCACTTCCAGCGTTATCCACATGGCGTCCAGCAACTCACCCTGAAGCACCGCCAATGCGGCGATATCATCGGGCTGGCGGGTCAGCTTGATGTCCGGGTGACGACGGATCACACCGGTGGCCGAGCACGGTGCATCCAACAGAATGCGTTGAAACGGTTTGCCGTCCCACCAGGTCGCGGTGTCGCGGCCGTCGGCAGCGATCAGTTCAGCGCTCAGGCCCAGGCGTGCAAGGTTCTCGCGCACCCGCACCAGGCGCTTGGCTTCCAGATCCACGCCCACTACGCCGGCCAGTTCGGGTTCGGCTTCAAGAATGTGGCAGGTCTTGCCGCCCGGTGCGCAGCAGGCGTCCAGTACGCGCTGACCCGGTGCCAGATCGAGCAGATCGGCGGCCAGTTGCGCCGCCTCGTCCTGCACGCTGATCCAGCCTTCGGCGAAGCCCGGCAGGCTGCGCACGTCGGCCGCTGCGTCGAGGATGATGCCATCCTGACTGTAGACGCACGGCGTGGCGGCGATGCCGGCTTCGCTCAGCAACCCAAGGTAGGCGTCGCGCGCGTGATGGCGACGGTTGACCCGCAGAATCATCGGCGGATGCGCATTGTTTGCCGCACAAATGGCTTCCCACTGTTCGGGCCAGAAGGCCTTCAGGGATTTTTGCAACCAGCGCGGGTGAGCGGTGCGCACCACCGGGTCGTGTTCCAGTTCGGCAAGCAACGCTTCGCTTTCCCGCTGCGCGCGGCGTAAAACAGCATTCAGCAGCGCCTTGGCCCAGGGCTTTTTCAGCTTGTCGGCGCAACCGACGGTTTCGCCGATGGCGGCATGAGCCGGGACGCGGGTGTAGAGCAACTGATAGAGGCCGACCAGCAACAGCGCCTCGACATCGGCATCTGCTGCCTTGAATGGTTTCTGCAACAACTTCGCCGCCAGCGCTGACAAACGCGGCTGCCAGCGAGCGGTTCCGAACGCCAGGTCCTGGGTGAAGCCGCGATCACGGTCTTCGACCTTGTCCATTTGTGTCGGCAGAGAACTGTTGAGTGAGGCTTTTCCGTTAAGAACAGCAGCCAGTGCCTTGGCGGCGGCCAGACGTGGGTTCATTGAGCGTCCGCCGTTTGACCGAGGACGGTGCCGACGGCGAACTTCTCACGGCGGCTGTTGAATAAGTCGCTGAAGTTCAGCGCTTTGCCGCCGGGCAATTGCAGACGGGTCAGACATAGCGCCTGTTCGCCGCAGGCGACAATCAGGCCGTCCTTGCTGGCGCCGAGGATTTCACCGGGAGCCCCCTGCCCTTCAGTCAGGCTCGCAGCCAGGACTTTCAGTGCCTCACCAATGAGCGTGCTGTGGCAGATCGGCCACGGATTGAAGGCGCGGACCAGGCGTTCCAGTTCAACCGCCGGACGGCTCCAGTCGATGCGCGCTTCATCTTTGTTCAATTTGTGCGCGTAGGTGGCGAGGCTGTCGTCCTGCACTTCACCTTCCAGCGTGCTGGCAGCGAGCGCCGCAATCGCCTGGATAACGGCGGGTGGACCCATCTCGGCCAGACGGTCGTGCAAGCTGCCGCCAGTGTCTTCACCGGTGATCGGCGTAGTGACTTTAAGCAACATCGGCCCGGTATCGAGGCCGGCTTCCATGCGCATCACGGTCACGCCGCTTTCACTGTCGCCGGCTTCGACGGCGCGCTGGATCGGTGCCGCACCACGCCAGCGTGGCAGCAGGGAGGCGTGGCTGTTGATGCAACCCAGGCGCGGAATATCCAGCACCACTTGCGGCAGGATCAGACCGTAAGCGACCACCACCAGCAAGTCCGGCTTCAACGCGGCCAGTTCGGCCTGGGCGTCTTCGTTGCGCAGGCTTGGCGGTTGTAGCACCGGGATAGTGTTTTCCAGAGCCAGCTGCTTGACCGGGCTTGGCATCAATTTTTGCCCACGGCCCGCCGGACGGTCCGGCTGGGTGTAGACCGCGACAATCTCGTAAGGGCTGTCGAGCAGGGCCTTGAGGTGTTCGGCGGCGAATTCCGGGGTGCCGGCAAAGACAATGCGCAGTGGCTCAGTCATGGGAGCGATCTCTGAAAAGAAAAAGGCTTGCCGCAGCAAGCCTTTGAAAGAAGGGCATCAAGCGTTCTGGCGATGGAGCTTTTCCAGTTTCTTCTTGATTCGGTCGCGTTTGAGACTGGACAGGTAGTCGACGAACAATTTGCCGTTGAGGTGGTCGCATTCATGCTGGATGCACACGGCGAGCAGGCCTTCGGCGATCAGTTCGTAAGGCTGGCCGTCGCGGTCCAGGGCCTTGACCTTGATCTTCTGCGGGCGATCGACGTTTTCGTAGAAGCCCGGCACCGAGAGGCAACCTTCCTGATACTGTTCCATCTCGTCGGTCAGGGTTTCGAACACGGGGTTGATGAGCACCCGCGGTTCGCTGCGGTCTTCGGAGAGGTCCATGACGACGATACGTTTATGCACGTTGACCTGGGTCGCGGCGAGGCCGATGCCTGGCGCTTCATACATTGTTTCAAACATATCGTCGACCAACTGACGCACTTCGTCGTCCACTACGGCCACTGGTTTGGCGATAGTGCGCAGGCGCGAATCGGGGAATTCGAGGATGTCTAAAATGGCCATAAGCTTAATTGCTGCACGTGTGAGGTAAAGTCGGGTCGATGGCCTGGCGGGTCCGAAGATGCCGGCTACCGTTGTGAAACGTAGCTCCCTTTCACAAGCAAGCCGGGAGCGAGCCACGAGGGCTCTGGCGTTTCACGCGAACGCACATAATAAAGGGATTCACCGCATGAGGAAATCACTACTCGCCTTGCTCCTTCTGGCCTCGGCCGGTTTTGCGCACGGGCAAGTGCAACTCAGGGAAGGTTTTCCACAGCAATACACGGTTGTCACGGGGGACACACTTTGGGACATATCGGGAAAATACCTGCGTGAGCCGTGGAAATGGCCCGAGCTCTGGCAGGCCAATCCGCAGATCGAGAACCCCAATCTCATCTATCCCGGCGATACGCTGTCGCTGGTCTACATCAACGGTCAGCCGCGGCTGACCCTCAATCGCGGCGCTTCCAGGGGCACCATCAAGCTCTCGCCACGGATACGCAGCAGTCCGGTGGCCGACGCCATCCCGAGCATTCCACTGCAAGCGATCAACAGTTTTCTGCTGAGCAACCGCATCGTCGACAAGGTCGAGGACTTCGACAAGGCGCCGTATATCGTCGCAGGCGATGCCGAGCGAGTGCTCAGTGGCACCGGTGATCATATCTTCGCCCGCGGGCACTTCGACCCGGATCAGCCGGTCTACGGCATCTTCCGTCAGGGCAAGGTCTATACCGACCCCGAGAGCAAGGAGTTCCTCGGGATCAATGCCGACGATATCGGCGGTGGCGAGATTGTGGCCACCGAAGGCGACGTCGCCACCCTGGCGCTGCAACGCACTACGCAGGAAGTGCGTCTCGGGGATCGCTTGTTCAGCAGCGAGGAACGATCCATCAACTCAACCTTCATGCCCGGTTCGCCAAAAACCGAAATCAACGGCTTGATCATCGACGTGCCGCGCGGGGTTACCCAGATCGGCGCACTGGATGTGGTCACGCTGAACAAGGGCCAACGCGATGGCCTCACCGAAGGCAACGTGCTGGTGGTGATGAAAACCGGCGAAACGGTACGGGACCGGATCACCGGTCAACCGCTGAAGATTCCAGATGAACGTGCGGGTCTGCTGATGGTGTTCCGCACTTATGACAAGCTCAGCTACGGGCTGGTGCTCAACGCTTCGCGCTCGCTGGCGGTGATGGACAAGGTACGAAATCCGTAAGCAGGCTCCACAAGTTACCAACAGAGTTATCCACAGCTTGTTCCCGTTTGAACGGGCCCATAACGATCAAGGATGATCCATGTCGCTACCTGGTGTTTCACCGGTTTCCCCTGCGGAACTGGAAGCTCGATTACGTCTGCACCGTTTGCCTGAACTCGGTCCTGCTCGCTTCAAGAAACTGCTTGAGGCTTTCGGTTCGGCGTCCAAAGCCATCAGCGCGCCAGCGAGTGCCTGGCGTGCGCTTGGCCTGCCCCTCGCGTGCTCGGAGGCCAGGCGCGCCAGTGAAATTCGCGACGGCGCCAGTCACGCATTGGCCTGGCTAGAGCATCCGGGCCAGCATTTGCTGATGTGGGACCAGCCTGACTACCCGGCGTTACTCGCTGAGATCAGCGATGCGCCGCCGCTGATATTCGTCGCGGGCGATCCGGGTATTCTGGAAAAACCGCAGCTGGCGATGGTCGGCAGCCGTCGTGCTTCCCGGCCGGGCATGGACACCGCCGCCGCGTTTTCCCGTAGCCTGGCGAGTGCCGGTTTTGTCATCACCAGCGGCCTGGCGCTCGGAATTGATGCCGTTGCGCATCAGGCGGCAATGGAGGTTGGCGGGCGAACGGTCGGGGTACTTGGCACGGGACTTGAAAAGTTTTATCCACAGCGCAATCGAGGGCTCGCCGAGGCCATGATTGGCTCGGGCAGCGCGGTACTTTCGGAGTTTCCGCTGGACGCCGGCCCTACCGCCAGCAACTTCCCGCGGCGCAATCGGATCATCAGCGGTTTGTCACTCGGGGTACTGGTGGTCGAGGCGAGTGTCGCCAGCGGTTCGTTGATCACCGCGAGGCTGGCGGCAGAGCAAGGTCGAGAGGTTTATGCGATTCCCGGATCGATTCATCATCCCGGTGCCCGCGGTTGTCATCAATTGATCCGCGACGGAGCGGTGCTGGTCGAAACCATCGAACATATCCTCGAAGCCTTGCGTGGCTGGCAACGGCTGCCGTTATCCACCGAGACGCCGTCGACTGCTGCAATCCATCCACTGCTTACCCTGCTCCACGCGGCGCCCCATACCAGTGAGGCGCTGGCAGAGGCCAGCGGCTGGGCCTTGCCGAAAGTACTGGTCGCGCTGACGGAACTGGAAATGGATGGCCGTGCGGTGTGCGAAAGCGGGCGCTGGTTTGCGCGGGTGAGCTAGGTTTTATAAGGAAGAAAGGTAAACTGCGCAGAGCCTTATTCCGGAGAGTTTTTCATGGTCAACAGTTGGCGTGTGCAACAAGCCGCACGAGCCATTCGCGCAGGCGCGGTGATTGCCTATCCAACCGAAGCGGTCTGGGGCCTGGGTTGCGACCCTTGGGACGAAGAAGCGGTGGATCGTCTGCTGCTGATCAAGGGCCGGTCGGTGGAAAAGGGCCTGATTCTGGTCGCCGATAATATCCGTCAGTTCGATTTCCTGTTCGAAGACTTCCCGGAACTGTGGATGGACCGCATGGCCAGCACCTGGCCGGGGCCGAATACCTGGCTGGTGCCGCACCAGAATCTGTTGCCGCAGTGGATCACTGGCGTGCACGAGACTGTGGCGCTGCGGGTCAGCGATCACCCGCAGGTGCGGGATTTGTGCGCGTTGGTGGGGCCGCTGGTGTCGACTTCGGCCAACCCTCAGGGCCGGCCGGCGGCGCGGACGCGGATTCGTGTCGAGCAGTATTTCCGGGGGCAGGTTGATCTGGTGCTGGGTGGGAACCTCGGGGGGCGCAAGAATCCGAGCGTTATCCGAGACCTGGCGACCGGCAACGTTTTGCGCCCGGATTGAGACCGCAGCGCGGCCATTCGCGAGCAGGCTCGCTCCCACATGAGATCTTCAGCGAACACCGATTGTGTGTTCGACACCGATCCACTGTGGGAGCGAGCCTGCTCGCGAAGTGGCCCTGACAAACACCCAATATCTTATGGCAGAAGCACTGTCGAACCGGTCGTGCGTCGCGCCGACAACTCCGCCTGCGCCTTAGCCGCCTCAGCCAATGGATACTTCTGGCTGATATCCACCTTCAGCTTCCCGCTGATGATCATCTCAAACAGTTCATCCGCCATCCGCTGCAGATTTTCCGCATTGTTGGCGTAGGTCGCCAGGGTTGGCCGCGTCACATACAGCGAACCCTTCGCCGACAAGATCCCCAGGTTCACCCCGTCCACCGCGCCTGACGCATTACCGAAACTCACCACCAGGCCACGTGGAGAAACGCTGTCGAGCGAAGTCAGCCAGGTGTCCTTGCCGACGCCGTCGTACACCACCGGGACTTTTTTGCCGTCAGTCAATTCCAGTACGCGTTGTGCGACGTTTTCATGGCTGTAATCGATGGTCGCCCAAGCGCCGTTGGCCTTGGCCAGTGCGGCTTTCTCCGGTGAGCTGACCGTGCCGATCAACTTCACGCCCAAGGCCTTGGCCCATTGGCACGCCAGGGAGCCGACACCGCCGGCCGCCGCGTGGAACAAAATGGTTTCGCCGCCCTTGAGTTCGTAGGTCTGGCGCAGCAGGTACTGCACGGTCAGGCCCTTGAGCATCACGCCTGCGGCCTGTTCAAAGCTGATCGCGTCTGGCAGATGCACCAGATTGGCCTCCGGCAACACATGAACGTCGCTGTAGGCGCCCAACGGACCGCTGCCATACGCCACGCGATCACCGACCTTGAACCGGGTGACTTCACTGCCCACCGCCTCGACCACACCCGCGCCTTCGGAGCCCAGGCCCGATGG
This sequence comes from Pseudomonas sp. LBUM1674, assembly GCF_059695635.1. Classification (NCBI taxonomy): domain Bacteria; kingdom Pseudomonadati; phylum Pseudomonadota; class Gammaproteobacteria; order Pseudomonadales; family Pseudomonadaceae; genus Pseudomonas; species Pseudomonas sp. LBUM1674. The sequence continues at coordinate 23,560 of NZ_CP166779.1, forward strand.
CAGGGACGGCGGCGGATAAAGACCGCTGCGATAATAGGTGTCGATGAAATTCAGGCCGATGGCCTTGTTGTTCACGCGGACCTGCTGCGGGCCGGGCTCGGCGGGTGAATACTCGACATACTCGAGGACGTCGGGGCCGCCATGGGCCCGGAACTGGATTCGCTTTGCCATCAGAACTCTCCTTAGGTCTTAGCTTCTAGAATTGTTGCGCCAAGCGCCCTATCGAACTCCCAAGCTTGATCTTCGTCAACTGCGAAGGGTGCACCTGCGATGTTATGCTACGCGCCCATTTGCGCCGGCCCCCGCTCCGATGGAGCGCCGCGTAGCTTTGCCCGATTCAAGGTGATGACATGACGACCCGCACCGAGGCCGTAAAAGCCTACCTGCTCGACCTGCAAGACCGCATTTGCGCTGCTCTGGAAGCTGAAGACGGCGGTGCGCATTTCGTCGAAGATGCCTGGGCCCGGCCTGCAGGCGGCGGCGGTCGCACCCGGGTCATCGAAAACGGCACGGTCATCGAAAAAGGCGGTGTCAACTTTTCCCACGTCTTCGGTAGCGGTCTCCCACCGTCCGCCAGCGCCCATCGACCAGAACTGGCAGGCCGTGGCTTCGAAGCCCTGGGCGTGTCGCTGGTGATTCACCCGCACAACCCGCATGTGCCGACTTCCCACGCCAACGTGCGCTTTTTCATTGCTGAAAAAGAAGGTGAAGAACCGGTCTGGTGGTTCGGTGGCGGCTTCGACCTGACGCCTTATTACGGCAATGAAGACGACTGTGTGCACTGGCACCGCGTCGCCGAGCAGGCTTGCGCGCCGTTCGGTCCAGACGTCTATTCGCGCTACAAGGCCTGGTGTGACAGCTACTTCCATATCAAGCATCGCCACGAGCCACGGGGCATCGGTGGTCTGTTCTTCGATGACTTGAACGAGTGGGACTTCGACACCAGCTTCGCCTTCATGCGCGCCATTGGTAATGCATTCATCGACGCGTACCTGCCGATCGTGCAGCGCCGAAAAAATGAAGCGTTCAGCGCGAAACAGCGCGAATTCCAGGAGTTCCGGCGTGGCCGCTACGTCGAATTCAACCTGGTCTACGACCGCGGTACGCTCTTCGGCCTGCAGTCGGGCGGGCGTACCGAGTCGATCCTGATGTCCCTGCCGCCGCAGGTTCGCTGGGCGTATGACTGGAAAGCCGAGCCGGGCAGCGAAGAAGCGCGCCTGACCGAATACTTTCTGCAAGACCGCGATTGGTTGGCCAAGGCCTGAACGAGGAACCCAGATGGATCGTTACGTCGTATTTGGTAACCCGATCGGCCACAGCAAGTCGCCGCTGATCCACCGCCTGTTTGCCGGGCAAACCGCGCAAATACTCGACTACAGCACCTTGCTGGCGCCGCTCGACGACTTTTCCGGCTGCGCCCGGGCGTTTTTCCGCGAAGGTCGCGGGGCTAATGTGACGGTGCCGTTCAAGGAAGACGCCTATCGCCTGGCGGACAGTCTGACGGAGCGGGCGCAACGGGCCGGTGCGGTGAACACCTTGAGCAAACTTGCCGATGGCAGTCTGTTGGGTGACAACACCGATGGCGCCGGACTGGTGCGGGACCTGACGATCAATGCCGGGTTCAGCCTCAAGGGCAAACGCATCCTGCTGCTGGGTGCGGGTGGCGCGGTACGCGGTGCACTGGAGCCGTTGCTGGCCGAACAGCCCGCGTCGGTGATCATCGCCAACCGCACGGTGGAAAAAGCCGAGTTGCTGGCGAAATTGTTCGCTGACCTCGGACCGGTGTCGGCCAGTGGTTTCGATTGGTTGCAGGAGCCGGTGGACCTGATTATCAATGCGACGTCCGCGAGCCTGTCAGGCGATGTGCCACCGATTGCCAGCAGTTTGATCGAGCCGGGCAAGACGGTTTGCTATGACATGATGTACGGCAAGGATCCGACTTCGTTTTGCCTCTGGGCCAGTGAGCATGGCGCCGCAGCGGCGATGGATGGCTTGGGGATGCTTGCCGAACAGGCGGCGGAAGCCTTCTTCCTGTGGCGCGGTGTGCGTCCGGATACGGCTCCAGTGCTGGCCGAACTTCGCCGCCAACTAGCGCTTTAAAAGCATCGCGGGCAAGTCGGGTCGCCGATGGCGAACGGCACCGACATCGGATCAATCCTCAAACCGGATCGGGCATTTCTCCGCGCCTTCCAGTTTTATCAACTCCTCCACCACCGGTGGTCTCGCCCCGCGCAGGGTCAGGCTGCGATCCTGTTGCAACAGCCGTCGCGCTTCCTGGTGCAGCATTTCCACGCCTGAATAGTCGATGAAGTTGATCTGCTGCGCCTCGATCACCACGCGTGCGCCGTGCATCCGTTGCAGGCGCACTTGCAGGTAATGACTGGCGCCGAAAAAGATCGACCCGCCGACTCGCAGAATGTCTTCCTCCCCGTCGCGCCAATGCTGCACCCGCGGTTGCGAAGTGCGTTTGAGGTAAAAAAACAGCGAAGCCAACACTCCGGCGTAGATCGCCGTCTGCAGTTCCAGCAGCAGCGTGGCGATACAGGTCAGCGCCATGACCAGAAACTCGGCGCGGCTGACCCGCAACAATGCGCGGATCCCGCGATGGTCCACCAGTCCCCAGGCGATCAACAGAATACTGCCAGCCATGGCCGGTATGGGGATGTGCGCAATCAGGCTCGCGCCGAAGATGGCAAACAGCGCCACCCATATCGCCGAAAAAACCCCGGCCATTGGCGAGCAGGCGCCGGCTTCGTAGCTCAGGCCGGAGCGGGTGAAAGAACCGGCTGACAGCGAGCCGGAAAAGAACGCACCCACCATGTTCGATAAACCCTGGGCGCGGACTTCCTGATTGGCATCGAGCAGTTGCTGCGAACGGGCCGACAAGGAACGGGCAATCGACAGGCTCGTCACCAGCCCGAGCATCCCGACCGCTACGGCGCTGGGCAGCAGGCGCAAGATCAGGTCCAGGTCCAGTGGCAACGGACTGAAGGGGGGCAGTCGCCCGACGAATGCGCTGACCAGCTTCACGTGAACGAACATCGAGGGCCAAAGCCCTACCAGCAATCCACTCAGGACCAGGGTGATCAAGAGCGTGGGCCAGCGCGGCAACAGTAATTTCAGGATTACCCCCACGACGACTGTGGCCAAGCCCAGTACGAGAGAAGGCCGATCTACTTCGCCGAGGTGTTTGAACACCATTAAAAAGCTGTCCAGCGCCGTCGCCTGGTTGGGCAAGTCCAGCCCCAGCAGGTTCGGCAGTTGACCGATGGCAATCACCACCGCTGCGCCGAGGGTAAAACCCAGCACCACCGAGTGCGAGACGAAATTCACCAGGGCGCCAAAACGTAGCAATCCCAGCAGCCACTGGAAAATGCCGGCGAGCAGGGTCAGTAACAGGATCAGGGTAACGTAGTCCTCTGACGCGGGAGCGGCCAGAGGGCTGACGCTGGCGTACAGGACGATGGAGATGGCCGCCGTAGGGCCGCAGATCAGATGCCAGGACGAGCCCCACAGACAGGCGATCAGCACCGGGATGATCGCGGCGTACAAGCCATACTCCGGTGGGAGGCCGGCAATCAGGGCGTAGGCGATGGATTGCGGCAAGGCGAGAATGGCACCGCTGAGGCCGACGATCAGGTCACGGCCGACGCTGGCGCGGGTCTGCCGCGGCAGCCAGGAAAGGAAGGGGAAGAGTGAATGGCGGCTGGGGAAGGCCATGGGTCCTCTCGGATGGGGTTTTTGCGTAAGGGTATCAGGGCCAGAAGTGATCGTTCCCACGCTCTGCGTGGGAATGCCGCCATGGACGCTCCGCGTCCGCTTCGGAAAGTGACGCGGAGCGTCACGGGATGCATTCCCACGCGGAGCGTGGGAATGATCAGCACTCAGAGTTTGGCTTTCACGGCCGGCAACGCATCCTTCCCATCCACGGTCTTCACCCCATCCAGCCACTTATCCAGCACCGCCGGATTGGCCTTGATCCAGGCCTTGGCCGCATTGGCATTGCTGATTTTCTTGTTCACCACCTCAGCCATGATGCTGTTCTCCATCTCCTGGGTGAAACTCAGGTTGGTGAGCAATTTGCCAACGTTCGGGCAGGCCTGTGCATAACCTTTGCGGGTCAGGGTATGGACGCTGCCGGTATCGCCGAAATACTTCTCGCCTCCCTTCAGGTAATGCATTTTCAGCTGCACGTTCATCGGGTGCGGGGTCCAGCCAAGGAAGGTCACGAACTTCTGTTTTTTCACCGCCCGGGACACTTCGGCCAGCATCGCCTGCTCGCTGGACTCGACCAGTTTCCATTGACCCATGTCGAAGTCGTTCTTCTTGATCATTTCCTGCAAGGAGATGTTGGCCGGAGCGCCCGAGCCGATGCCATAAATCTTCTTGTCGAACTTGTCGGCGTACTTGTTCAGGTCGGCAAAGTCACGCACACCCGCGTCCCAGACGTAATCCGGAACGGCGAGCGTGAATTCGGTGCCTTCGAGGTTTTTCGCCAGTTGAGTGACATCGCCCGTGGCCACGAACTTGTCGTAAAAGCCTTGTTGCGCTGGCATCCAGTTACCCAAAAACACGTCCACCTGGCCATCCTTGAGCCCGCCAAAGGTGATCGGCACCGCCAGGGTGTCGACCTTGGCCTTGTAGCCCATGCCGTCCAGCAGAAAACCGGTGATGGCGTTGGTCGCGGCAATGTCGCTCCAGCCGGGGTCGGCCATCTTCACGGTGTCGCAGCCTTGCTCGGCGAACGCCGATGCACTGCCCAGCGCCAGTAGCCCTGCCGTCAGTACTGTGGATAACCTTTGCATGGACTTCCCCTTAACATTATTGGTTTTGGCAGGGTTGTGGATAACGGGCTTTGCGCTCCAGATCATCAAGGTCGATGTGGTTGCGCATGTATTGCTGACTGGCGTCCACCAGTGGCTGGTGATCCCAGCTCTTCAGCTTGCCGATGGTCAGCGCTTCGGCGACAAAACGCCGACGTCGCTGGCTCGCGAGCACCTGTTGGTGGATCGCCGGGATGTTCCATTTGGCCCGCGATTCGGCGAGAAAATCCTCGAACAGCTTCAGATATTGGGGCGACCCGCTGAGCTCCTCCTGTTCGCGCGGGTCGTTGTGTACGTCGAAGAGTAGGCAAGGGTCATCTTCGCTGTAGATAAATTTATAAGCACCGCGACGAATCATCATCAGCGGGCTGATGGTGCCCTCAGCCATGTACTCGCCAAAGACTTCGTCGTGACCGCCCTGCCCTTGCAGGTGCGATACCAGCGAGCGACCGTCCAGTGGCAAACCTGGTTCCAGTGAACCGCCAGCCAATTCCACGAAGGTCGGCAGCAGATCGGCAGTGGATACCGCTGCGCTGACCCGGCCAGCGCCGAATTGCCCAGGGGCACTGATCAGTAGCGGTACCCGCGCAGCCATCTCGAACCAGTGCATTTTGTACCAGAGCCCACGCTCGCCGAGCATGTCACCATGGTCGCCGGAGAACACGATGATGGTGTCATCGATAAGGCCTGTATCCTCGAGAGTTTGCAGAAGTTTGCCGACATTGCTGTCGATATAGCTGCACGCACCGAAGTAGGCACGGCGCGCATCGCGGATTTTATCCACAGGCAGCGGCTTGTCCCACAGGTCGTAGACCTTCAGTAAGCGCTGGGAGTGCGGATCCAGTTCGGTTTGAGCCGGGGTTTCAGGCAACGGGATGTCGGCGTCGTCGTACATATCCCAGAACGCCTTGGGAATGGTGTACGGATCATGTGGGTGAGTCATCGAAACGGTGAGGCAGAATGGCTGATGGCCATCCTCACGTATGTGGTCGAACAGGTATTGCTGGGCCTTGAACACAACCTCTTCGTCAAAATCCAGCTGATTGGTGCGTACGCACGGCCCGGCTTGCAGCACCGAAGACATGTTGTGGAACCAGGTCGGACGCACGTCAGGTTCATCCCAGTTCACCGACCAGCCATAGTCGGCTGGGTAAATATCGCTGGTCAGGCGTTCTTCATAACCGTGCAACTGATCGGGGCCGCAGAAGTGCATCTTGCCGGACAATGCAGTGCGGTAACCGAGGCGACGCAAGTAGTGGGCATAAGTCGGTACGTCGGCGGGAAAATCGGCCGCGTTGTCGTAGGCGCCGATCTTGCTCGGTAACTGACCGCTGACCAGAGTAAACCGCGATGGCGCGCACAGCGGGCTGTTGCAATAAGCGGCGTCGAATACCACGCCTTCGGCGGCGAGGCGACTCAGGTTGGGCAATTTGATGGGCGAAGGGCCGTAGAACGGCAACATTGGCGCGGCCATCTGATCGGCCATGATGAAAAGAATATTCTTGCGCTTCATGTGATCGCGGCATTCCATAGTGAATATTTATGCGAGAGTGCTGCGATCGAGCATGGAGTCCATGCACTCTGTGGTAAAGCCCATGCGCGGCAATGACTAGGATAAGCACAGCTTATGTATGACGCCCTTGGTGATTTGTCACTGGATCTGCTACGCGCCTTCGAAGCAGCAGCCCGTCAGCGTAGCTTCACCGCCGCGGCGGTGGAGCTCGGCACCACGCAGCCAGCCATCAGCCAACAGATCAAACGGCTGGAACAACAGCTCGGCACGCGGCTGTTCGATCGAATCTATCGCGGCATTGAATTGACCGAGGCCGGGACGATACTTTTCGAGCAAGTTCAGCTTGGTTTGCAGAATATCGATGCAGGATTGAGTGCGATCAGTGCACAACATCAGCATGAGGTTTTACAAGTAGCCACCGACTTTGCCTTCGCCGCGTATTGGCTGATGCCACGCCTGCATCGATTTCACGCCGCCAACCCTAAGGTCGATGTCAGTCTTGTCACTAGCGAACGCAGCCTTAACATGCTGCGCACCGATATCGATGTTGCGGTGTTGTTCGGTGATGGTCGATTCAAACAGGGCGAGAGTCATTGGCTGTTCAGCGAAGAAGTGTTTCCGGTGTGCAGTCCGCTGCTATTGAAGGACCGTCCCCTGCCCTTGCCAGCCCAGGCTTTGCTTGAGCTCCCCTTGCTGCACCTGCGCGGCGAAAACAGCAGCAACTGGTTCGACTGGAGCGGCGTTTTTCGCGAACTGGGTATCTCGTCGGCACCCGCGCCGGGGCAATTGCGCTTCGACAACTACACCTTGTTGATCCAGGCGGCGATTGGCGGACAGGGCGTGGCGATCGGGTGGCGGCACCTTGTGGATAACTTGCTGGCGCAAGGCTTGTTGTGCCGGCCGATTGCTGAAACGGTGATTTCCAGGCTGGGTTATTACGTGGTCCTGCCACAGCGCAAACGGCGTGGGCCGTTGATTCAACAATTCGTGGACTGGTTGATGGCCGAGCAGGCCAGCAGTGCGCAATCGCTGAATGGGCTGCCTTTACCTTCGATTGCCGTGTGAAAGCGAAAAGATTGCAGCCTGCTGGATTGTGGAAAACACCAATCCCTGTAGGAGCCGGCTTGCTGGCGAAGGCATTTTCATGGGCGTTGCAAGGCTCGAGGCCGCCTTCGCTGCGGTGCGGCGATCCGACAAGCCAGCTCCTACAGGGGGAACGTATTTCAAGGTAGGAGCTGCCGCAGGCTGCGATCTGTTACGGTTCTGATGTCGCAATGAAATTCACATGCTCACCAATATGCAGGTTCAAGTGCAATTCATCGGCGATCCCCACCGCTACACGGTTCAACCGGGCCAACGGTTCGGCCAAACCCGGTTCCAGACTGCTGCTGACGTGGCTGAAATGTTCAATCGTCAACCCCGGCACCCCGCGCGGCGCATTCACCAGCGTCCAGTGCAAGGCACTGCTTTGCAGGGCCTCACGGATTTCTTCGGCGGCGTGGTGTTCCAGTTGATCCTCTATCTCCGGATCATCCAGCACTTCGAAATCGCCGACCAGAAACAGCCGGGCAATGCCCGCAGCCTGCATACCGTCGATCAGTGCATCCACTGCCAGCACCTGTTCGACGGGGCCCGGCACGATGGTTTTTTCCACGTGCTCGCTGTTGAACGGCAGACCCGGTGCATCCAACAGGCAAATGACCGCAGAGCTCCCGGCCACGCTTTGCTTCACGCGCACGGCGTCGAACAAATCACCGGTCTTGGTCCGCAAACCTGGACGCGGTGCGAGCGCCGTCAGGTCATCGAGAATCGCGATCACCTCATGTTGACGCCGTAGCATTTCAGCCATCAGCGCACTGCCCAGGCTACTCATGGCACCATAGAGCACCACTTTCACGACGGGGGTTTCGGCATTTTTCATGGCTGAGATTCCTTGTTTGCGACTTATATGGCGTGTGACCTGTGGAAAACGGTGAGGGTTCGACCGGTTTTAGAGGGATTGCAGATGCAACAGATCAAGGGTTACCACGCCCATGTGTATTTCGATGCCAGCAGCATCGATCAGGCCCGAGCCTTGTGTGAGCAAGCGGCCCGGTTATTTGCGCTAAAGATGGGGCGGGTACACGAACGACCGGTGGGTCCGCACCCGGACTGGAGCTGCCAATTGGCTTTCGAGCCGCAGTACCTGGGCGACGTGTTGCCGTGGTTGGCGCTCAATCGCAAGGGTTTGGTGGTGTTTCTGCACCCGGACACCGGTAACGACCTGCTCGACCATACCGAGCATGCGATCTGGATGGGTGCGATCCGTCCGCTGGACCTGTCTGTTTTTTGATCAGAGTGTTTCTTCTGGCTCAGACGGCAAGTGCTCGTCCAGATGCAGCCACGGTAGACGGCTGTCAGTCCAGATGTGGCGTTCGGCCGGCGCCTGTTCGGGATGATCGAGCGTGGCGATGGTCACGTCGATACTGTCCGCACTGAGCTGTGTCACCAGCGCCAGCTGCGCCCCACAGTTGCGGCAGAAGTATCGGGCGCAGGTAGACGAAGAGTCGTATCGCGCTGGCTCCCCGGTCAGCCATTGAAAGGCCGACGCGGGCACGGTGATCCAGGTGGTTGCAATCCCGCCGCTGACCCGTCGACAGATCGAACAATGACAGTGGGCGATGTCGTGCAACGCTCCGCTGAATTGATAGCGCAGTTGTCCGCAGTGGCAGCCGCCGGTATGAATTTCGGCCATGTTGTTTCCTCCTCATGTATCTGTATCGACTCCTTCGCGAGCAGGCTCGCTCCCACAGTGGATCATCAGTGGCCACAGAGCTGTGGAAGCGAGCCTGCTCACAAAGGCCCTCACTCGGTCTCCCTCCCTGCCCCGGTCCGACGACCGGTTGCACATCCGGTCAATGCTTTCATCCGCGAAAGCTGGGTGAAAGCTTGCGCGATTAGGATCGCCCCACTACCGGCAACAGACCGGTTGGCCAATGCCAGTGTTTTATCGCTCGCACAGCCCATTTAACAACAACAATGGTGATCCTGATGTCTTCTACTACTCGCCGCTTCGCCGCCACTCCACCCGTACGTCTCGTGCTTCCCGTTCTGCGCTGACCCCAACCGGTTCGCCCATTCCCTAGCCGCGCTATGCCTGGAGTATTCCCATGCTGACTTTCCTTGGCTTTGCCATGGTCATCACGTTCATGTTCCTGATCATGACCAAGCGCCTGTCCGCGCTGATCGCGTTGATCATCATCCCGATCCTGTTCGCCCTGTTCGGTGGGTTCGCGCCGAAGATCGGCCCGATGATGCTCGAAGGCATCACCAAGCTGGCGCCGACCGGCGTGATGCTGATGTTCGCCATTCTCTACTTTGCCCTGATGATCGACTCCGGCCTGTTCGACCCGGCCGTGCGCAAGATCCTCAAACTGGTCAAGGGCGACCCGCTGAAAGTGTCGGTCGGCACCGCCGTACTGGCGCTCGTGGTTTCCCTCGATGGTGACGGCGCGACCACTTATATGATCTGCGTGGCCGCCATGCTGCCGCTCTACAGCCGCATCGGCATGAGCCCGCGGATCATGGCCGGTCTGATCATCCTCGCCGGGGGCGTGATGAACATGACCCCATGGGGTGGCCCGACCGCTCGTGCGGCCAGTGCGCTGCACGTCGATCCGTCCGACATCTTTGTGCCGATGGTGCCCGCGATGTTGGCCGGCGTCGTAGCGATCCTGGCGATTGCCTACTTCTACGGTAAACGTGAACGTGCCCGTCTGGGTGAATTGCACCTGGTGGGCGATGAAATCGACCACAGCGAAATCAGCGTTTCCCAGTTTCCGGATGCCCGGCGTCCGAAGCTGATCTGGTTCAACGGCGCCCTGACGCTGGGCCTGATGTGCACCCTGGTCGCCGGCCTGTTGCCGCTGCCCGTGTTGTTCATGGTGGCCTTCAGTATCGCAATGATCGTCAACTACCCGTGCCTGCAACAGCAGAAGGACCGCATCTCGGCCCACGCCGGTAGCGTGTTGGCGGTGGTCGGGTTGATCTTTGCCGCAGGCATTTTCACCGGTATCCTCTCGGGCACCGGCATGGTCGACGCGATGTCGAAAAGCCTGTTGGCGGTTATCCCGGACTTTCTCGGCCCGTACCTGGCCGTCATCACCGCGTTGGTGAGCATGCCGTTCACGTTCTTCATGTCCAACGACGCATTTTATTATGGCGTGTTACCAGTGCTTGCCGAAGCCGCCAGTCACTACGGTATAACCGCGGTGGAAATGGCACGTGCCTCGATCGTCGGTCAGCCCGTCCACTTGCTGAGCCCGCTGGTACCATCGACTTACCTGTTGGTGGCGCTGGCCGGTATCGATTTCGGTGATCATCAGCGGTTCACCTTGAAGTGGGCAGTGCTGGTTTGCCTGTGCATACTGGTCGCCGCATTGCTGATGGGGATTTTTCCGCTGTTCAGCACTCTATAAGCCAAAGACTCACCATGACGGGTCCGGCTTCGTTTTTTGAAGTCCGGGCCCGGCCTGGTTTAACACTCGCTCAAAGGAAAACACATGGAATGGCTGACCAACCCTGAAATCTGGGTTGCCTTCTTTACCCTGACCGCCCTGGAAATCGTCCTGGGTATCGATAACATCATCATGATTTCGATCCTGGTCAGCCGCATGCCCAAGCACATGCAGCAGCGCACCCGGATTTTCGGCCTGGCTCTGGCCATGGTCACGCGGATTCTGTTGCTGCTGTCGATCACCTGGGTCATGCGCCTCACCGCCGACCTGTTCGAAATGTTCGGCCAGGGTATTTCCGGGCGTGACCTGATCCTGTTCTTCGGTGGTCTGTTCCTGCTGTGGAAGAGCTCCCAGGAGATGTACCACGCACTGGAAGGCGAGGACGAAAGCGGCGACGACCCCTCGGGCAAGGGCGGCAACTTCCTCTACACCATCATCCAGATTGCGATCATCGACATCGTGTTCTCGCTGGACTCCGTGATCACCGCGGTGGGCATGGTTTCCCACGTACCGGTCATGGTTGCAGCGATCATCGTTGCGGTACTGGTGATGATGGTTGCCTCGCGCACCATCAGCGAGTTCATCGACAAGCACCCTTCACTGAAAATGCTGGCGCTGTCGTTCCTGTTGCTGGTCGGTACCGTGTTGATTGCCGAGTCTCTGGATGTGCATCTGCCAAAAGGCTATGTCTACTTCGCCATGGCGTTCTCGCTGGCGGTGGAGGCAATCAACATCAAGATGCGCACCGCGATGACGAAAAAGCGTAAACAGCAGGATCCAGTGAAACTGCGCAAGGATGTTCCGGGTCAGTAACCCGAATGCCATGTGATGACAAAGGGGCCTTTCGGGCCCCTTTTTCTTGTCTGCATCAATCTGTTTTTATGACAGTTTTGTTTCAATCACTTCTTTAGCTATGCGATGCTGGCGCCCAGACCGTTAGCCAACTACAGCTTAAGCACAGAACGTAGAAAAACGCGCGGCACCGTCAACTTGCCCCATTGGGGCGCTACCACCACAGGGGGCCTGCATGCTCACCCTGCTCAATTTGTTATCAGCCGTTGCCTTGTTGATCTGGGGCACGCACATCGTCCGAACCGGCATCTTGCGGGTCTACGGTTCCAACTTGCGCCACGTCATCGGTCAGAATATGTCCAAGCGCTTGCTGGCATTCATCTCGGGAATAGTGGTGACGGCCATGGTCCAGAGCAGCAACGCCACCGCCATGCTCGTCACCTCCTTTGTCGGTCAGGGCTTGATGGCGCTGACCCCGGCGCTGGCGACCATGCTCGGGGCCGACGTGGGTACCGCGCTGATGGCGCGAGTGCTGACCCTGGACCTGTCGTGGCTGTCGCCGCTGCTGATCTTCCTCGGAGTGATTTTCTTCCTGTCCCGCAAACAGACCCGATTGGGGCAAATGGGCCGCGTCAGTATCGGCCTGGGGCTGATCATTCTGGCGCTGCAACTGATCGTCGAGTCTGCCGCGCCGATCACCCAGGCCCAGGGTGTGAAAGTGATCTTTGCCTCGCTGACCGGCGACATTCTGCTCGATGCCCTGGTCGGCGCGCTGTTCGCAATGATTTCCTATTCCAGCCTGGCCGCCGTCCTGCTGACGGCGACCCTGGCCGGTGCCGGCGTGATCAGCCTTCCAGTGGCCATCGGCCTGGTGATAGGCGCCAACATTGGCAGCGGCATCCTCGCCTTCCTCAGCACCAGCATGCAGAACGCGGCTGGCCGCCAAGTGGCGCTGGGTAGCCTGCTGTACAAGTTGATCGGCCTGCTGCTGATCATTCCGGTACTCGACCCCTTGGTGCACTGGATCGATAGCCTGGACTTCAGCCCCCAGGAAATGGTCATCGGCTTCCACCTGCTCTACAACACTGCCCGCTGCCTGATCCTGCTGCCCAGTGTCGGGCCGATGGCCAGGTTCTGTGCGTGGGTGCTGCCGGAGCGTCCGCAAGTCAACGGCACCGCCAAACCGCGACATCTTGACCCGACGGCGTTGGTCACTCCCAGCCTGGCGCTGGCCAACGCCGCCCGCGAAACCCTGCGCATCGGCGATCTGATCGACAACATGCTTGAAGCCATGCTCGACGTGCTGCGCGGCAAGCAAACCGCCGTCACCCAGGAAATGCGACGCCTGACCGATGATGTGGAATCGCTCTACGGCGCCATCAAGCTCTATCTGGCGCAAATGCCCCGGGAAGACCTCAGCGACCAGGACAGTCGGCGCTGGGCGGAAATCATCGAGCTGGCGATCAATCTCAAACTCGCCAGCGACCTGATTGAGCGCATGTTGCGCAAGGTCCAGCAGCAGAAAACCTCGCAGCGCCGGTCTTTTTCCGAGGTCGGGCTGGAGGAATTGGCGGGTCTGCACAGCCAGTTGATAGCCAACTTGCGCCTCGGGTTGTCGGTGTTCCTCAGTGCCGATAAGGAAAGTGCCCGCCAGTTGCTGCGTGAGAAACGTCGCTTTCGCGCACAGGAGCGCCGTTTGGCCCATGCTCACGTCAGTCGATTGCAACGTAAGATCGTGCAGAGTATCGAGACCAGTTCGCTGCACCTGGAGCTGATCGCGGACATGAAGCGTCTGAACTCGCTGTTCTGCAGCAGCGCTTATGTGGTGCTGGAGACCTCGGACACCGGCGCGCTGGCCGTCGATGATTTGGCAGACATCACGCATTCGCCTTGAACGTCTGGCAGAGTGGTCAGTCAGTAACATTGATTCAGCCTCAAGACCGTCTTCGCGATAGCGGCCTGAAGGACGAAACGGATCTCCGATTGATTGCCTGGAAGCTAGCTATGCGTTGTCTGCTGTTCGCCTGTCTGTTGCTTGGTTCATTCCCTTCGTTTGCCCTGGATCGCTTCCAGGTTGAAGGCTATACCCTGCCCAACGGCCTGCAATTGCTGCTCAAGCCCGGCACCGAGCGCGGGCATGTGGCGATTCGTCTGGTGGTCGGCGTCGGTATCGATGATTTCAGCTGTGCCGACAAGGAGTTGCCGCACCTGCTCGAGCACTTGCTGTTCAGCGGCATCGATGCCACTGGCGAAGGCGGTCTGGAGGAACGCATGCAGGCCCTGGGCGGCGAGTGGAACGCTTTTACCAGCAATGCCGACACCACATTCGTCATCGAGGCCCCGGCGAAAAACCAGCGTAAGGTCCTTGACCTGCTGTTGGCGCTGCTGACCCAGACCCGAATCGACGACAACGCGATCAACGCCGCCAAACAAGTGGTCGAACGCGAAGACGGGGGCCATTACACGCACTTGCAACGCTGGCTGGATCGCCAGGACCTGGGCCATACGGCGAGTAATCAGCTGGCCGTGGAACTGGGCCTCAAATGCCCCGAGCGGCCCGAGGTCGATTACCTGACCCGTGAACAACTGGAGACGGTGCGCAAGGCCTGGTACGCGCCCAACAACATGAGCCTGATCGTGGTGGGCGACCTCGACCGGTTGCTACCGGCCTATCTGGAACGATCTTGGGGCGCGCTTGAAGCGGTCGAGCCTACCGATCACCCTCCTCTGCCAGAAATCAAGGCCAGTGCTGCCCACGAGCGCACGCTGAGCCACGGTCTCGTCGGCGGTGGTGCCAAGTTGCACTGGCTGGTGCCGGAACCGGTGCAGGAAAATCAGCACGACCAGACCTTCGACCTGCTCAAGGACTATCTGGACTGGGCACTTTATCGTCAATTGCGCCTGGTCCACGGTTTGTCCTACGGCCCCTCGGCCGAGCGCGAGGTGTTTGGCGGAGTGGGCTTCATGAGCCTGAACGCTGATCTTGAGCGTGATGACGTGTCTGAGGCGGAACAGGTGCTGGATGATCTGAGGGTGGGGTTGCTCAAGGATGGTCTCAATGCCGACACGTTCAACCGCCTCAAACAGGCCGCCATCGCCCGCCAGGCCTGGGCCGTGCAAGGCAACAGCGCGCTGGCCGACTACTACTGGAGCGCCCTTGGGGACTACGACGACGGCCGCTTCGCCAACCCGGCCAAAGAGCTGCAGGGGGTAACGCTGGCAGAGGCGAACAAGGCCATGCGCGAATTGCTCATGCAACCGGGCTATCTGCGGATCGAAAAGCCGCTGATGAGTGATGAGCAGCTGATGTGGGCGATTGCCGGAGTGTTTGGCTTGTTGGTATTGGGTCTATTGGCTTTGCGCTTTCATCGCAGAAAGTAACTATTCCGGGTGACGAGCGGGTAACCTGTCGAGGATTTTCCAACGACTATTGCGAACCGCCGAATGCCTACCCTGACCCTTTTCGTACAGCGCATCCTGGAATTGATCAAGCGCTACCCAGGGGTGATTGCGCTCGGCGGTTTCATTTCCGGGGTCGGCAGCTTCATGCTGGTGGATCGTCAGCAGGGTCTGGCGACGTGGATCACCATCATCATGCTGATCAGCTGGATCTGGCTGATGCTGGAAAACAGCCTGACCAAGCTGTTCGCCAGGATCTTCAACCGCGAAATCCCCCGGCCGTTGCTGCGTTACGCCACACAGATGATTCACCAGGAAAGCCTGTTCTTCGTCCTGCCATTCTTTTTTATCACCACCACCTGGAACAGCGGCCAGTTATTCTTTACCGGGATGCTGTGCATTGGCGCACTGATTTCCATCATCGACCCGCTCTACTACAAATGGCTGGCACCGCGACGCTGGGCGTTCCTGGCGCTGCATACGCTGACATTGTTCGCGGCACTGCTGACCGCCCTGCCCGTCATCCTGCACCTGACCACCTCCCAGAGTTTCAAACTGGCCCTGGGCACCGCCGTCGTGCTGTCTTTCCCGAGCCTGGCGTCGATCTTCCCGATCAGAACCGTGCGCAACGCGTTGGCCATTCTGAGTATCACCGTGGGCATCGGCGGCGTTGGCTGGGTGCTGCGGTCGTGGGTGCCGCCGGCAACGCTGTGGATGACCGATGTGGCGATCAGTACGCAAATGCAGGACCGCACCCCCGGCGCCAGCCTCGATGAAGTCAGCGCCGAGCAGATTCGCGGCGGCGGTCTGTACGCCTACACCGCGATCAATGCCCCGCGAGGTCTGGACGAGCGGATTTACCACGTCTGGCAGTTCAACGGCAAAGAGGTCGACCGCATCGCCCTGGATATTCGCGGCGGGCGCAAGGAAGGCTACCGGGCCTGGACCCACAAGCAAAACTTCCCCGGCAATCCCGCGGGCAAGTGGCAGGTTCGGGTGTTGACCGAGGACGGCCAACTGATCGGGGTGCTGCGCTTCAAGATCACGGACAGCACACCGGTCAAAGAAAAGTAATGCGGTTCGCCGCACCGCGGCCCCCACAAGGGGTTAGTGGTTAACCGAAGAACCAGTAACAAACCCCGATGGCGCCAAGCACCCCGGCCAGTTCCGCCAGCAACGCACACCCCACTGCATGCCGCGCCCGTTGAATGCCCACTGCACCGAAGTACACCGCCAGCACATAGAAAGTCGTTTCCGTACTGCCCTGAATCGTCGCCGCCACCAGCGCCGGGAAGCTGTCTACCCCTGAGGTCTTCATGGTTTCGATCAGCATCGCCCGTGCCGCACTGCCCGAAAACGGCTTGACCATGGCAGTCGGCAAGGCATCGACGAAGCGCGTGTCCCAACCGGCCCACTCCACCAGATGCCGAATCCCGTCCAGACCAAAATCCAGCGCCCCGGATGCCCGCAGTACGCCGACGGCGCAGAGCATCGCCACCAGATATGGCAGCAGATTCTTCGCCACATCGAAACCTTCTTTGGCGCCTTCGATGAACGCCTCGTAGACCTTCACCTTGCGCAACGCGCCGATCACCAGAAACAGCATGATCAGCCCGAACAGCGTCAGGTTGCCGAGGATCGATGACAGGCCGGCCAGAGCGGTCGCCGAGAGCGTCGCCAGCAGCGCCATGAAGCCACCCAGTATCAGGGCGCCGGGAATCATGTACGCGAGCACCACCGGGTCCCACAGGCGCAGACGTTGCATGACCGCCACTGACAACAGACCTACCAGCGTCGAGCAACTGGTCGCCAGCAGGATCGGCAGGAACACCAGCGTCGGATCAGGCGCACCTTGCTGGGCGCGGTACATGAAGATCGTCACCGGCAACAGGGTCAGGGAAGAGGCGTTAAGCACCAGGAACAGGATCTGGGCATTGCTGGCGATGGTGGCGCTGGGGTTGAGCTCTTGCAACGCCTTCATGGCCTTGAGGCCGATTGGCGTGGCGGCGTTGTCCAGGCCCAGGCCATTGGCGGCAAAGTTGAGCGTGATCAGGCCGATGGCGGGGTGACCGGCCGGCACTTCCGGCATCAGGCGCAGGAACAATGGACCCAGCGCCTTGGCCAGCCACTCGACGATCCCGGCTTTCTCGGCGATCCGCAGAAAGCCCAGCCAGAGGGTGAGGGTGCCGAACAGCAAGACCATGACCTCGACCGACAGTTTGGCCATGGCGAAAATGCTTTCCACCATCGCCGCGAAGATCCCGGCGTTGCCACCGATCAACCACTGCGCCAGCGCCGATACGGCTGCCACGATGAAGAAGCCGAGCCACAGGCCATTGAGCATCAGTTAAATCCCCCAAAGAATGCGGCGAATGATAGCGGGGTAGCCAGAAACGACAAACCCCGGATTTCTCCGGGGTTTGTTTTGTGGCTGGCGACTCGGATCACTGTGGGAGCGAGCTTGCTCGCGATGACTGACTCACAGGCAACATTGATGTCGACTGATCTACCGCTATCGCGAGCAAGCTCGCTCCCACAGAAAAGCCAATCTCCACAGGTTTGTGCATTAGTTGTTGGAAACTTCGCCAGCTGGCAATTTTTCCTTGCTGCGCCAGTGCGGCAGGGAGTTCCAGTAGCGCTGGCCCTTGGCGTCGTCGTACATGCCTTCCCAACGGGAGATGACCAATACGGCCAAAGCGTTGCCGATCACGTTCAGTGCGGTACGGGCCATGTCCATGATGCGGTCGACACCGGCGATGAACGCCAGGCCTTCCAATGGAATACCCACGCTGCCCAGCGTTGCCAGCAGCACCACGAAGGACACGCCCGGTACGCCGGCGATGCCTTTGGAGGTGACCATCAACGTCAGCACCAGCAGCAATTGCTGGCTGATGGACAGGTCGATGCCATATAGCTGGGCAATGAAAATCGCCGCAATGCTCTGATACAGCGTCGAGCCGTCGAGGTTGAACGAGTAACCGGTCGGTACCACGAAGCTGCAGATGGCTTTCGGTGCGCCGTAGGCTTCCATCTTCTCGATGACACGTGGCAGCACGGTTTCGGAGCTGGCGGTGGAGTAGGCCAGCACCAGCTCATCCTTGAAGATGCGCATCAGCTTGATCACCGAGAAACCGAACAGGCGAGCAATCAAGCCCAGCACCATGAAGGCGAAGAAGGCGATGGCGAAGTAAACCAGGAGCACCAGTTTGGCCAGCGGCAGCAGGGAGGCGAAGCCGAAGTTGGCCACGGTCACCGCGATCAGTGCGAAAACGCCGATCGGGGCGTAGTTCATGATCATGTGGGTGACCTTGAACATGCTTTCCGACACGCCCTGGAACAACTTCACCAGCGGGTCGCGCAAGTCGGGTTTCAGGCTCGACAAGCCCAGACCAAACAACACTGAAAAGAAGATGATCGGCAGCATCTCGCCACGGGCGACAGCCGCGAAGATGTTCGACGGGATCAGGTTGAGGATGGTTTCGATGAACGCGTGTTCATGCTGCACCTCGGCGGCCGTGGCCTGGTACTTGGAAATATCGACGGTACCCAGCGTACTCATGTCGATGCCAGTACCCGGGTGGAACAGGTTGGCCAGGACAAGCCCGACGATGATGGCAATCGTGGTAACGATTTCGAAGTAGATGATGGTCTTCAGGCCGATGCTGCCGAGCTTCTTCGCATCGCCGACACCCGCGATACCGACGATCAACGAGGAGATCACGATCGGGATCACAATCATCTTGATCAGACGGATAAAGATATCGCCTGCCGGTTGCAGAACGTTACTGATCCACCAGGCCTTTTCGGCACTGAAATGGTTGAGCAGCGCACCGATTGCAATCCCCAATACCAGACCGATGAGGATCTGCCAGGCGAGGCTAAGCTTTGCCTTCTTCATATCTTTACCCTTACTTGCGTTTGACTCAGGCCGATGCAGGAACTGGAACGCTTGTGGCGAAAAAGTCTTGTGCATCTGCCCCCGTATAAGGTGCCCCGGAGCGCTTGTTAGTGGCTCTCTGGCAGGCGAAAAAAGGCGCAACTATTCCGATGCAAGGAAGCGACGTCTAATGCCGTAAACGCCTACCCTATGCCGAATCGGCATGAGCTTTTTATAGTGAAACTCGCGTCCCAACCGGTTCGAATACGACATTTCGGCAGGCAAAAGTGCCGTGAACCGGCCATCTCAGGGAAGATAGACTGTTTTTTGATCAGTCAGGCGAGGGGGTTTTTTCAAGAAAATCCGACAATGCACAGACAAAATTAACCGCAAAAGGGCGGTAAAATTTCTCGATGTACGGTCGTGCGTGGACCACCGGAAAAGAATTTCCAGGCCGCGCGGCAACATTTTCAAGGTGAAGCGACGAAATGGGGAGGATCGCTCTAATTCAACGCTTTGCACGTAGAAGCTCTTCGCAAGTCCGTCGAGCATCAGTGATCGGCGAACTTGCGTCGCAGCTTTTTGCCTGACCCGGCCCTTGCGCAGGCACCCCATGTACCCGTAGGTCACTCCGCCCCTGAAACAGGCAGAACATCCCGACCCCTTGGTCATGCGTCTACCTTTATCGGGTAGCGCATTTGGAAAGAAGCCGTGTGGCTTCTTTCATATTTGAAAATCAGTACCAGTTTGGATCTTTCTTCAGCTGTTCCATCAGCAAATCCTGCATACCCTGGTCTGGTTTTCCCAGAAAGCGATAGTTGGCATGGCGCGTCGGCGACTTGTCAGCCGGCAATCCCGCAGGCACTTCAACCAGCATAGCGTAGGCTTGCTTTTTGTCGAAGCTGACGGCGACAATCAATCGATTATTCAGGCATGTGGCCTGCGATTCGCAAAGCGGCCCCACCAGATACTGGTCACCGTCTTCTTCAACCGCATTCATTTGCTCGGCAGCACCGGACAGGTTCAGCACCCATTCCGGCAGGCGTTCTTCTTTCTTCACAACGCCTTGCCAGGTTTCACGGTATTGCGGGTCTGCGCTCAGCAGCTCGTTGACCCGCGTCTGGCCATCATTGGCGGCCATGGCCATGGCACTACCGCCCAGGAGCAGGGCGGCTGCCAGTGTCTTGAACAGTGTCTTGAAGGAAACGCTCATCTTCAGCCTCGACCACGACGGCCAAAGAAGAACGAAGCAATGAACATCACCAGGAACACGACAAAGAGAATCTTGGCGATACCCGTGGCGGTGCCCGCGATACCACCGAAGCCCAATACTGCAGCGATGATGGCAATGATCAAGAATGTGATTGCCCAGCTCAACATGGTGATTCTCCTTACGCTTGTATTTTAGAGGTGATGCTTGTGGTGCTTTCCCCAGCGCAGAGCGCGCCAAGTTCATGTAGTTAGAACACCCAACGTTCCTGACGGGGCATCTCATCCACAGGCTGGGCCTGGTCGACGTCCATCATTCGCATCGGGGCGAGGTCAGCCTGGTTGCTGCTGGCGGCGCTGAAATGAGTCTGGACCGGATGCTGAACCGACACGCGGGACGCTTCCTGCTGCGAGTTCTGCTCCCAACGCTGAAACTGCTGGCCGCCGATCAACGTGATCAACAGCGCCAGAACAGCAAACAGACCTTGCTGGATATGCAGTGGCGAGATACGCAATTGGGCGGCACCTTGGCGACTCATCCTGAAGCTCCTCCCACACTGTGGTGATCTTGTGAGGACAATTATTCGAATGCCCTGATTAACCAAGTCATTGCAGCCTGCATGCCAGCTTTTTGTGAGAAAAAAAATCAATTAAATCAGATAGTTAGCGATGGTGTGAAAATCGGACCGGACGCATCCTGCACGATGGTCCGTCAGCGGTCGTGCGTAATGCACGATCGATACGCAAGTGCTTTCAAGTTTTTTGAATTGCGAGGAGGGCGCGGATGTCACAAAGGGGACCGCTAATCCGTGTGCAGACCGGCTATCTGATAAAAAAACAACAAAATCAGGCGATTAGCCGTAGGGTAAGCAGAGAGCTACCCTGTTGTAGGCGGAATCGACCAGAATCAACCATGCAACTTGCCCGATTTTTCCGGGACTAACTAAGATCATTCATTAAGGAGCGTAGGAAAATGGAATCAGCCACTGAGCACCAAGGCCGCATTCTGCTGGTGGACGATGAATCCGCCATCCTGCGTACTTTTCGTTACTGCCTGGAAGATGAAGGCTACAGCGTCGCTACTGCCAACAGCGCCGCACAGGCCGAAGCGTTGTTGCAACGACAGGTCTTCGACTTGTGTTTCCTCGATTTGCGCCTGGGCGAAGACAATGGTCTCGATGTGTTGGCGCAAATGCGCATTCAAGCGCCGTGGATGCGTGTGGTCATCGTCACCGCGCACTCGGCGGTGGACACAGCAGTGGACGCGATCCAGGCGGGTGCCGCCGATTACCTGGTCAAACCTTGCAGCCCCGACCAACTGCGCCTGGCCACCGCCAAGCAACTGGAAGTGCGACAGCTGTCGGCCCGTCTGGAAGCCCTGGAAGGTGAAGTGCGCAAACCCAAGGATGGCCTGGACTCCCACAGCCCGGCGATGAAAGTGGTACTCGAAACAGCCCGCCAGGTGGCCAGCACCGATGCCAACATTTTGATTCTTGGCGAGTCCGGTACCGGTAAAGGTGAGCTGTCCCAGGCCATACACGGCTGGAGCAAGCGCGCAAAGAAATCCTGTGTCACGATCAACTGCCCATCCCTGACTGCCGAACTCATGGAAAGCGAGCTTTTCGGTCACAGCCGTGGTGCTTTCACCGGGGCCAGCGAAAGTACCTTGGGACGTGTCAATCAGGCCGATGGCGGAACGCTGTTTCTTGACGAGATCGGCGACTTTCCCCTGACATTGCAGCCAAAGTTGCTGCGTTTTATCCAGGATAAGGAATACGAGCGCATCGGCGATCCGGTCACCCGCCGAGCCGATGTGCGAATTCTCGCGGCCACCAACCTTAATCTGGAGGACATGGTGCGCGACGGCCGTTTCCGTGAAGACCTTCTTTATCGCCTGAACGTGATCACCTTGCACCTGCCGCCTTTACGGGAGCGCAGAGAAGACATCCTGAACCTGGCCGATCGTTTTCTGGCTCGTTTCGTCAAGGAATATGCGCGTCCGGCGCGAGGTTTCAGCGACGCGGCTCGAGAAGCACTGCTCAGCTACCGCTGGCCGGGCAACATCCGCGAGCTGCGCAACGTCGTGGAGCGGGCGAGCATTATCTGTCCACAAGAGCGGGTAGAGATCAGCCACCTGGGCATGGCCGAAACCCCGGTCAACAACGCGCCCCGCATCGGTGCCGCGTTGAGTCTGGATGAGTTGGAGAAGGCTCATATCGGCGCCGTTCTTGCCACCGCCGACACGCTGGACCAGGCCGCCAAGACGTTGGGCATCGACGCCTCGACGCTGTACCGAAAACGCAAGCAGTACAACCTGTGAGCCCCGCCCGATGAAACTGGCGATGAAGTTGCGGACGCGGCTGTTTCTGAGCATTTCCGCACTGATCACCGTAGCGCTGCTCGGGCTCTTGCTCGGGCTGGTCAGCGTGATGCAGATGGCGGCAACTCAGGAAGCGCTGATCCGAAACAACTTCGTCACCCTCGACCTGGGGCTGAAATTGCGCCAGGCCCTTGGCGACCAGTTGATCATCATGCTCAGCGAGCAGCCAGATTCTGCTGCACTCGAGCAGTCCAGGCAGCAGTACTATCGGTTGCTTGATGAAGGCATTGCCCTTGCCGATTCCGGCAAGGACGTTCAGTACGGTTTTGCACAGGCCAAGGCTGACTATCAGAGCTTTATGCAGGCGTATGACCAGTCACCTGACACGACGCACGTGTTGAGTGGTAACGGTGAACTCACCGAAAAATTCAATGCGCTACGCAATGGCCTGTTCGCCGAGCACAAGCGTGCGCTGGATAACATCAATGTCATCGAGCGCCAGGCTCGGGAGCGGGCGCTGCTGGTGGCCGGTCTGCTCGGGTTGGTGGGGTTGGCGGTGTTGATCATTGGCTTCGTGACTGCACACGCCATCGCTCGGCGTTTCGGCGCACCGATAGAGGCCTTGGTCCAGGCAGCGGATAACATCGGGCAAGGCAATTTCGAAGTGACCCTGCCTATTTCTTCGGCAGTGGAAATGAACCAGCTGACCAAACGCTTCGGGATCATGGCCGAGGCACTGCGCAAGCATCAAGCGACCAATATCAACGAGCTGCTCGCCGGTCAGCAGCGTTTGCAGGCGGTACTCGACAGCATCGACGACGGGTTGCTGATGATCGACCGCAAAGGGCACCTCGAACACCTCAACCCCGTGGCACAGCGTCAATTGGGTTGGGACACCGATCGACTCGGCCAGGGGCTGGGCACCGCTCTGGAGCGCCCCGAGCTTGATGGACAACTGCAACTGGTGCTGCGCGGCGGGACCCTGGAGCGGGCGCCGGAAGACTTGAGCGTCGAGGTCGATGGTGAGTCGCGATTGTTGACCTATAGCCTGACCCCGGTCAGCCATACTCAGGGTCATATTCTCGGCGCCGTGATGGTATTGCATGACGTCACCGAGCAGCGTGCATTTGAACGGGTGCGCAGCGAGTTCGTGTTGCGCGCCTCTCATGAGTTGCGCACACCGGTCACCGGCATGCATATGGCGTTCGGCCTGTTCCGCGAGCGCGCGCATTTCGCCCAAGACTCCCGTGAAGCCGATCTGCTGGACACCGTGAATGAAGAGATGCAGCGCTTGATGCAGTTGATCAACGACCTGCTGAACTTTTCCCGCTATCAGAACGGATTGCAGAAACTCACGCTGGCACCGTGTTCCATCGACGATTTGCTGGAGCAGGCGCGGGAACGTTATGCCGGCGTGGCGGTGGAGAAGGGCATCAGCCTGTTAGTGGAAGTGCAGGGCCCATTGCCCTGGCTACAGGCCGATCAGCCTCAGCTGGACCGGGTGCTGGATAACCTGATCGACAACGCCTTGCGCCATACCGGCACCGACGGGCAGATACGCTTGCAGGCCCGGCGTCATGGGGAGCGGGTGATCATCAGCGTTGAAGACAATGGCGAAGGCATTGCCTACGGCCAACAGGGGCGGATCTTCGAACCCTTTGTCCAGGTCGGCCGTAAAAAGGGCGGTGCCGGGCTCGGCCTGGCGCTGTGCAAGGAGATCGTGCAATTGCATGGCGGACGGATGGGCGTCTATTCGCGGCCGGGGCAGGGGACTCAGTTCTATATGGCGCTGGCGGTTTAAACGGCTTTCATGCTTCGTCATCCAGACGTCTGCCCGCTAGCCGGCGGCCACGGGTAATCAGTTCAGTGAACTGCACTGCACTCAATGCATGGGCGAACAGCCAGCCCTGACCATATTTCACGCCTTCGCTGCTCAGAAACGCCGCTTGCGCTTCATGTTCGATGCCCTCGGCAATCACTTTCAATTGTAGGGCCTGGGCCATGTGGATGATGTGCGGTGCCACGCCACTGCTGGCGGCGTCATGGCCCAGTGCATCAATGAAGGCCTTGTCGATTTTCAGGCAATCCACCGGCAGGGTTTGCAGGTAGGCGAGGCTGCAATAGCCGGTGCCGAAGTCGTCGATCAGCACCTGATGCCCAACATCGCGCAAGGCCTGCAGGTTTTCCCGGGCCACCACCACATCGATCAATCCCCGCTCGGTGACCTCGAAGGCGATCTGCTTGGCCGCGACCCGATGCAACGTCAGCAAGCGCGCCATCACTTGGCCGATACGCGGCACCATGACGTCGCAGGCTGCGAGGTTGACCGAGATGTACAGCTGCGGATTGGCCCGCAACAAATGACCAAGCTGCTCAAGCAGGCGTTGCAGGACGAAATCGGTCATCTGGCGGATCTGGCCGGTGTTTTCTGCCATCGGGATGAACAGGTCGGGGCTGGTCAGGGTGCCATCCGGTCTGCGCCAGCGGAGCAAGGCTTCTGCCCCGACACAGTTGCGGCTGTCGAGGTCGAAAATCGGTTGATACAAGACCTGCAACTCGCCTCGCCGAATGGCGCCCGTCAGTTCGGCATCCATTGACTGTCGCTGCTTGACCAGCAAAAACACCAGAAAACCCACGCAGATGCCCAGCGCCAGGCTGGCTGGCAACAGCCACCACCAGACCGCAGGCACGTGCATACCGGTACGCGGCGTAATCAGTACCAGCTGGTATTCCGGATTGTTGGTGGGCATACGGTAAATCAACCGTGTGTGCGTGACTTGCAGCGCATCGGGGCTTTTCGGGGGCCAGGGTTCGGTCGGGGGCCAGGCCTGCGACACACCCAGTACCGGAATCGCCCGCGTGCCGTGGTCGAGTACCACCAGCAGGCTGCTTCCGGGTGACAGGTCGACCATATCGGTCAAATGCCCGCGGGAGGTCGCGACGCGGAAATTACCGCGCCCGAGCATCAGCGCGGCACGGTTTTCATCGGGTTCGGTGGTCGTGTTCAGCCAATAGCTATAGGTGGGGCCTTTGATATCCGGCGGCCGTATTAGCGACAGCCCTTCCTGGCGGGGTCGGTTGGAGCAGATCCGCGAATCGTCCCTATAAGCAGCTTCGTAAACGAAACGGTAATTGAAACTGACTTGCTGCAAAGTCGCGATCATTTCGTCATCGCAGCCCCGTAGCGGTTGCGCTTCGAGGTCGTCGAGGCTTTCACGCAATTGGCCAAAAAGCTGCTCCAGGCGGGCCAGGAAGCGTTCGCCCTGGGCGTTCATCTCTTCGCTTTCGCTCTGCTCGACCTGATGCATGGCCACAAACAGACTGCCCGTCATCAACAGGGTTGCGCTCAAGGCAGCAGCAAGCATCGCCAAAAACCAGGGGCGATAGAACCAACTACGTAAAGTCTCTCGAGCAGCAGGCATTGGGTACATCCGAAGGATTACCAATGAGTTATAGCTGCTGATTGAGAAAAAGCCCTTACCGTCGGGCGGGCGTCATTATTTTGTCTGATTCAAAACTTGTAAAAGTGCCGCGGTTTGCGCATCCGGGGTGCCGTCGAAGCGGGTCGGTCGGAAATGCATCTGGAAGGCCGCAATCACATGGCGCGTCGCGACATCCAGTTCGCCTGTTTGCGGCGTGGGGTAACCCAGGCGAGCCAGCTGCGCCTGATACCAACCGATGCTCGGCAACTGGACGTCGAACTGCACTTGCTGGCGCGCCACGGCCTGCTCGTTCGGCCAGACGCCCAAACCTTCGGCTGCCAGGCGTTTCCAGGGGAACAGCGGTCCCGGATCAAGCTTGCGCAACGGTGCGATGTCGCTATGACCGATGATATTGCGCGGGCTGATGGTGTAGCGCTTGCTGATGTCCTTGAGCAACACAATCAGGGACTGGACCTGGGCTTCGCTGTAGGGATACCAGAGACGCTCCCCGTGCGGGGTGTCCTTGAAGCCGGGGTTGACGATTTCGATGCCGAGGGAACTGGAGTTCAACCAGGTTCGGCCTTGCCACTCGCTCTCGCCGGCATGCCATGCCCGCATGTTTTCATCCATCAGCTTATAGATGGTGGCTTTTTTGTCGTCGCCGATCAGGTAATGGCTGCTGACTTCGCCATGGGTCAGCAACTGCAGCGAACGCTCCTGCGATGCGGAGGTGTAATGCAGCACGACGAATTGAATGCGGCTGTCGTGGTTGACTGAAACATGACTGGTGTCGAACCGGGGGCCACTGGCACAACCGGCCAACAGAGCCAGCGAGGCGAGGAGAGCAAAAAATTTCATGGCGGGAGGCAATACACGCAAGACAATAATGCAACAGTGTAACGTACTGCTTTGCGCGCAGACGGACGGCGCCGTGATTTAAACAAATTGGAACAATTGGTTCTAGCCGATTTGCACACGGTTCCGTCCAGCGTGCTTCGCCCTGTATAGCGCCTGATCGGCTCTTTTCAGCACCCCATCGCTGTGTTCGCCGGCTTTGAACTCAGTGAGACCGATGGAAAGGGTGATAGTCACCGGCTCGCCCTTGAAGTGGAAAGGGCAGGCTTCAATGGCGGTTCGCAGATTTTCCAGCAGCTTCGCGCCGACCCCCGCAACGGTTGCGGGCATCAGCAATACAAACTCTTCACCGCCGAACCGCGCAATGAAATCTGTCCCGCGAAGGCGCTTGCGCAGCACGCCGGCGATGATTTTCAGCACTTTGTCGCCCGCCAGATGGCCGTAGTTATCGTTGATGCGTTTGAAATGGTCGAGGTCAAGCATTGCCAGCAACAAGGTGTTGCCCTGTTGCTGCCACAGGCTGATTTCATGGTCGAGCCGTTCGCTCCAGGCCGCCCGGTTGGGCAAGCCGGTCAGCGGGTCGATCAAGGCTTTCTGGCGCTGCTCTTCGAGGTGTTCGCGAAAGCCGAGGGCTTCCTGCTCCATGTGGGCAACCCGTTCGGCCAGGCTGTGCAGGCGGCACGCCATCTCTTGCTCACGCTCGTCACGCTGCTTGCGGTGCTGTTCCATGGTATCGAGCAGACCTTCGAGATGGTTTTCCAGGACGTGCTTGAGATCGCCCAGGTCGGCCGCTTCGTGCATGCTGCTCTGCAAGCCGTCGACCTGTTCGCGAATCTGGGTATCCATTGCCTGCGCGGCAAAACGGCTGTCGGCATGCCCGGTACTGGCGGCTTGCAGGTTGCTCTGGAACGATTCCAGGCGCTCGTTGAGGCGCTGCAAGTACGCTTCGAATTCATGTTGGCCGCTGTCGGAAATCGCCAACATCAAAGTTGCCAGATCGTCGAGGATCGGTAGCAGTTCGTACCAGTTCAGCCCATTTTTCAGACGCTCACGCATCGATTTGGCTTGCGGGCGGTGACGCTCGGGCAGCGTCAGATCGTCGAGCAAGCCCAGCAGCGTGTCTTCGATATGCCTGGCCACCGAGCTGTAGGACGGCTCCGGGGAGTCCGGCAGAGCGTAGAGCATGTTGTGCTCGGAGGGTTGCGGATCGACGACGGCCAGGGCTGAAGGCGGTGGCGGGGTATCGGTAAGTTCCGCAGGAGTCGGCTCGCGGGGATTGCTGGCCGGTTCAGCCTCAATGGCTGGGGCGACTATGGGGGTTGCCGGCCCTTCGGGTGGTTCAGTACTCCCTTGAGTGTGCACCTCGCCTTCTTGCTGCGGCTCAATGATCGGCGGGGCATGAGCCGCCAGCGTATTGGCTGATGCCTGGATCTTTTGCGGTTCGATGACGGTCAGGGGAGCGACTGGTCGCGCCACGACGGCAGACGCGAGACCGACAGTAGCGGTGGCGGACCGTGTCGCGGCGATCGGCGGCGAGACGGCTTCGGCAAGCTGCACGGTAGGTGCTTGCGCTGTGAGAACGACGACTGGCGCCGCTTCATCGGCCTCACGGTGACCGAACAGCCGCTGCAACAGGCCGGGGCGACCGGGTTCTGCCGGACTTTCAAGCTGACTCAAGACTTTTCCTTGCAGGCTGCTCAGTTCGCTGAGCAGCAACGGAATCTCACGCGCCTGACTGACGCGTGCGTCCAACCGTTTGGCGAAATCCTTGAGGGGGCGGCTGACTTCCCGGGGCAGCGGCAATGTTTGCAGTTGCGCAACCAGTGCGGTCAGTGCGGCACTGGTCTGAGTGACCCGGGTTTCGCGGCGTTGTTCAGAGTCGAGCACGGCTTTTTCCAGCCGTGGAAGCAGGGCAGCCAGGCCGGCGTCCATGTCATTGGTACGTATGACTTCGCGCATTTCCTTCATGCACGCGTCAACTGCGCGGTCGGTGCCCTCGGCCGCCAACGTGCTGCGCACCAGTCCACGGCGCAACAAGTCGAGCCGGGCGTCCCATCGGCGCTCGAGCTTTTCCTGTTGTTCGAGGCTTTTGAGGTACTTCTCTTTCCAGCGCTGTGTTTCGTCGCTCATTCATGGGGTCCGCGATGGGCAGAACTCAACGCGGGCAATGCATCGGCCGTGAGCGACCCCGGCAGACGAATCTCTACCGCGACCGGCAGGTGGTCGGAAATGGGTTGTGCCAGCACCTCGACCTTTTCCAGGGTCAGGGTCGGGCTCAGCAAAATATGGTCCAGACAGCGTTGCGGGCGCCAACTGGGAAAGGTCGCTTCCAGCTGTGGTGCGAGCAGACCGAGGTCTCGCAACGGCGAGTTTTGCAGCAAGTCACTGGCATGGGTATTCATGTCGCCCATCAACACCTGGTGTTTATAACCCCCGATCAACTCGCGGATGTAAGCCAGTTGCATGCTGCGGGCGCGGGCACCCAGTGCCAGATGCATCATGACCACCACCAGCGCTTCCGGACCTTCGCCGAAACGTACCAGAATCGCTCCGCGACCTTTGGGTCCCGGCAACGGATGGTCTTCAATCGCCCACGGACGCAGGCGGCTGAGCACGCCATTACTGTGCTGGCCGAGGCGACCGAGGTTGCGATTGAGTTGTTGATACCAGTAAGGGAACGCACCGAGCTGAGCCAAGTGCTCGACCTGATTGACGTAGCCGGATCGCAGGCTGCCGCCATCGACTTCCTGCAGGGCGACCAGATCGAAGTCGCCCAGCAGATTGCCGATTTTTTGCAGATTGTCGGCACGCCCGGTGTGCGGCAACAGATGTTGCCAGCCTCGGGTCAGATAGTGCCGATACCGCTCGGTACTGATGCCGACCTGGATATTGAAACTGAGCAAGCGCAGGCGGCTGTCTGCGGGCAGACCCGTCGACTCCAGGTGATGTTCGTTGACCCGCGGATCATGCAGGCCAACGACGCGTTCAGTACCCCAGCGGCGCATGGCAGGCCCCGCGCTTAGTTGGTGGCAGCCTTGTTAGCCGCTCGCTCTTTGTCGATCAGCTTGTCGGCCAGTTGCAATGCCTGTTCGGCACCGCCGGCAGAGCCTACGTCGAAGCGATACTTGCCGTTGACGATCATGGTTGGAACACCGGTAATTTCATACTTCTTGGCCAGGTCAGTGGCCTTGACGATCTGGCCCTTGATGGCGAAGGAGTCGAAGGTGGCCAGGAACTTGTCCTTGTCTACGCCCTGGGTCGCCAGGAAGTCTGCCATCTCATTCTTGTCGACCAGCTTCTTGTGTTCTTTCTGGATGGCTTCGAAAACCGCCGCGTGAACCTTGCTCTCGACGCCCATGGCTTCAAGGGTCAGGAACATCTGGCCGTGTGCGTTCCACGGGCCACCGAACATCGCTGGAATACGCACGAAGTTCACGTCGGAAGGCAATTTCTCAACCCAGGGATTGATCACTGGCTCGAACGAGTAGCAATGCGGGCAGCCATACCAGAACAGCTCCACGACTTCGATCTTGCCAGGCACGGCGACTGGAACCGGATTAGTCAGTTCGACATAGGGGGCAGCAGGTGCTTCGGCGGCTTGGGCGGTCATGCCGAACAGGCTGGCAGCGACGAATGCGGCGCTGATGATCAGATTACGCATGCTTTACTCCTGGACAAATGGGGTCGCCTCGCGCGACCTGTTTTCAGACAGATCCTGGCGGGCTTGAGTTCTGTAGTGTAACGGCAGCGGCCACAAAAAAGGGCGGCCAAGGCCACCCTTTTTATGCTTGCATCGACAGATTAATCGAGCGTTAACATTGCAAGAGATGTGCATCCCTCGCAACGTCTGCCCGGCGGTCTCAGTGCAGGCCTTGAATATAGCTGGAGACTGCTGCGATATCTTCGTCGCTCAACTTTTTGGCGATGCTTTGCATCGGTTTGGTATCGCCATCGTTGGCCCGACCGCCTTCTTCCTTGCGGAAATCGGTCAGTTGCTTGGCAATATACTGAGCATGTTGACCGCCCAGATGGGGGAAGCCGGCAGCTGCGTTGCCCTTGCCGTCTGGCGAGTGGCAGCCGGTGCAGGATGGCAGGCCCTTGGCCAGATCGCCGCCGCGGAACAAGGCTTCACCGCGAGACACGACTTTCGGGTCGGCGGCGCCAACGCTGCCTTTCTGGCTGGCGAAGTAGGCGGAGATATCGGCCAGGTCCTGATCGCTCAGGTTGGTCAGCAGGCCGGTCATTTCCAGTACCGTGCGTTTGCCGGACTTGATGTCGTGCAACTGCTTGTTCAGATAACGTTCGCCCTGGCCCGCCAGTTTCGGAAAGTTAGGCGCCATGCTGTTGCCATCCGGGCCATGACAGGCGCCACATACTGCGGCTTTCGCCTGACCAGCAGTTGCATCACCTGCAGCATGGGCTACGCCGGAGATCCCCACGGTCAACAGCAGACTCACGATCAATTTGTTCATCAGCTAATCCAACTACGGCTAAGGGTTAAAGAGTTATGGACCGGGATCACTCGCTCATCCACTGGATGATGGCTCGGTAATCCTCGGCACTGCAGTCCATGCACAAACCACGCGGCGGCATCGCCTTGAAACCCTGGGTCACGTGTTGCACCAGCGTCTCCATACCTTTCGCCAACCTCGGCGTCCAAGCTTCCTGATCGCCCTTTTTGGGCGCCATGGGTAGTTGGCCGGAATGACAGGCACCACAAACACGGTTGTACACAGCTTCCGGATCCTGTGTAGCCTGAGCGCTGTAAAGCGGCATCAAGACACCGGCAGCTAGCAGCCATTTCGTCATAAAACGACCTTTCAGGGTTGAGAGCGTTCTGCGTTCTAATGCGCAATCAAGGTCAATCGCTCTCGTGAACTTCATCCTACGCTGGGACAAAGCGCACACAAAATCTGCGGCATTATATACTGGCGTCACTGAAACGGAAACGACACCGCTTGCCGCGTCCATTCCCGGCGCCGCCCACATCGGAAATCCCATGCAATTCAAGAACCCCATCCTCGGCCTGTGCCAACAGTCCACCTTCATGCTCAGCGCCGCCAAAGTCGATCAATGTCCCGACGACGAAGGCTTTGAAGTGGCCTTCGCCGGGCGTTCCAACGCCGGCAAGTCCAGCGCGCTGAACACCCTGACGCACGCCAGCCTGGCGCGAACCTCGAAAACCCCCGGGCGCACGCAGCTGTTGAACTTCTTCAAGCTAGACGATGAACGCCGTCTGGTCGACCTGCCGGGTTACGGTTACGCAAAAGTACCGATCCCGTTGAAGATGCACTGGCAGCGTCACCTGGAAGCCTACCTGGGCGGCCGCGAAAGTTTGAAAGGTCTGATTCTGATGATGGATATCCGTCATCCAATGACCGACTTCGACCTGCTGATGCTCGACTGGGCCGTTGCCGCCGGCATGCCGATGCACATTCTGCTGACCAAAGCGGACAAGCTGACCTATGGCGCAGCAAAAAACACGCTGCTCAAGGTTCAGGCGGAAATTCGTAAAGGTTGGGGCGATGCCGTGTCGATTCAGCTGTTTTCCGCACCGAAACGCATGGGCCTGGAAGACGCCTACACTGTGTTGGCAGGCTGGATGGAACTGGCGGACAAGGGCGCCGAGGTGGCCGAGTAAGGCTGGCAGATTAAATCGCGGGCAAAAAAAACCCCGGACTTCTATGGGGAGGTGGAAGTTCCGGGGTTCAAGCTCCGGACCGTTAGGGCGGGGTCCAGATATCTGCCAACACTTAACACAACATAGGAGCATCGAAGGGCTTCACCAGCCATTCAGTAACTCTGAGTGGCGTTTCACAGGTTTAGTTCCTGAGGGGGTAAAAAACCATTGGAAATAAGCCCAAGTATTTTCCGGACTATAGTCCCCTGTAGGAGCAAGCTTGCTCCTACAGAACGCGGGGCGCTTGAGTCCATCGTCGGAACGCCCCCGGAGCAAGCTCTCTCCTGCATTAACAGGCTCTAGTGCGCCTCATCCCAGTTATTGCCTACACCCACCTCGACCAGAAGCGGCACATCCAGTTGCGCTGCTTCACTCATGTGCACGCGAATCTCCTCACGCACCTGGTCGATCAGGTCTTCACGCACTTCAAGCACCAATTCATCGTGCACCTGCAGGATGACTTTGGCGTCGAGGCCTGACGAGGTCAGCCAGTTATCCACGGCGACCATGGCTTTCTTGATGATGTCCGCCGCGGTGCCTTGCATTGGAGCGTTGATCGCCGTGCGCTCGGCGCCTTTGCGCAGGGCCGGGTTTTTCGCGTTGATTTCCGGCAGGTACAGACGACGACCGAAGATGGTTTCGACGAAACCTTGCTCGGCCGCCTGAGCGCGAGTGCGCTCCATGTACTCCAGCACGCCGGGATAACGGGTGAAGTACCGGTCGATATAAGCCTGGGACTGCTTGCGATCGACGCCGATCTGCTTGGCCAGGCCAAAGGCGCTCATGCCGTAGATCAAACCGAAGTTGATTGCCTTGGCGCTACGCCGCTGGTCGGTGGTGACCGCCTCCAGTTCGACCCCGAAGACTTCCGCCGCCGTAGCTTTGTGCACGTCCAGGTCGTTGCGGAATGCGTACAGTAAGCCTTCGTCCTTGGCCAGGTGAGCCATGATTCGCAGTTCGATTTGCGAATAGTCGGCGGCCAGCAGTTTGTAGCCTTTTGGCGCGAC
Organism: Pseudomonas sp. LBUM1674; assembly: GCF_059695635.1. Classification (NCBI taxonomy): domain Bacteria; kingdom Pseudomonadati; phylum Pseudomonadota; class Gammaproteobacteria; order Pseudomonadales; family Pseudomonadaceae; genus Pseudomonas; species Pseudomonas sp. LBUM1674. The sequence continues at coordinate 56,953 of NZ_CP166779.1, forward strand.
GAACGCCTGACGAATCCGCCGGCCTTCGGCGGTACGGATAGGAATGTTCTGCAGGTTCGGATCGATCGACGACAATCGTCCGGTGGCGGCAACGGCTTGCTGATAAGACGTATGGATGCGGCCGGTGCGAGCGTTGATCTGCTCTGGCAAACGGTCGGTGTAGGTGCTTTTGAGTTTGCTCAGCGAGCGGTACTGCATCAGCACCTTGGGCAACGGGTAGTCCTGTTCGGCCAGCTCGGCCAACACCGCTTCGGCCGTCGAAGCCTGGCCCTTGGCGGTTTTGCTGAGAACCGGCAAACCGAGCTTTTCGTAAAGGATCACGCCCAGTTGTTTCGGTGAGCCGAGGTTGAACTCTTCACCGGCGATGGCAAAGGCCTCCCGCTCCAGGGCGACCAGTTTCTCACCCAGCTCGACGCTCTGGATGCCCAGCAGGTTGGCGTCCACGAGCGCGCCCTGGCGCTCGATACGGGCCAGTACCGGCATCAGCGGCATTTCGATGTCATTGAGCACTTTGCCCAGGCTTGGCGTGGCGGCCAGTTTTTCCTGCAAGGCCAGGTGCAGGCGGAAGGTGACATCGGCATCTTCGGCGGCATAGGGACCCGCCAGCTCAAGAGAGATCTGGTCAAAGGTCAGCTGCTTGACGCCTTTGCCCGCGATCTCGTGAATGTCGGTCTTGCTTTGGCCCAGGTACTTGAGCGCCAGGCTGTCCATGTCATGGCGGGTGGCCGTCGAGTCGAGTATGTAAGACTCGAGCATGGTGTCGTAGGCGATACCCCGGACAACGATCCCGTTGTTCTGATCGCCACCGATGGCGCAATTGGCGAGGATGTTGGTTTCGAACTTGGCGTGCTGGCCGACTTTCAGTTTGTTCGCATTTTCCAGCAGCGGCTTCAACGCCAGCAGCACGCTGTCGCGATCCAGTTGTTCCGGCACGCCCATGTAGGAATGGGTCAACGGGATGTAGGCCGCTTCGTTGGCCGCGACGGAAAACGACAGGCCCACCAGTTGCGAGTGTTGGGCATCGCTGCCATTGGTCTCGGTGACGAAGGCGATCAATGGTGCCTTGTCGAGCTTGTCCAGCCAGGCCTCGAAGCGCTTCTGGTCGAGGATGGTTTCGTACTTCGCTTCGGCGGCGCCAGGCTGTTCTTCGACGACTTCGACAATTTCCTGGCCCGAGCGCTTGGCGTCGCGCTGGTTCTCTTCGAACCAGCTCTTGAATTCCAGCAGGGTGTAGAGCTCGGCGAGCTTGTCGTGGTCCGGCTTGCCCATTTGCAAGTCGTCCAAGCCGATATCCAGCGGCACATCGATCTTGATTGTCGCCAGCCGGTAGGAGAGAAACGCCATCTCCTTGTGCTCTTCAAGCTTCGCCGGCAGGGTCTTGGCCCCGCGAATCGGCAGGGTCGGCACGATATCGAGCTGTGCGTAAAGCTCGGTCAGGCCTCCGTTCACGCCGACCAGCAGCCCGGAAGCGGTCTTCGGGCCGATGCCCGGAACGCCCGGAATGTTGTCGGACGAATCGCCCATCAGGGCCAGATAATCGATGATCTGCTCGGGAGCGACGCCGAATTTCTCCTTCACGCCCTCCACGTCCAGCGCGCTACCGGTCATGGTATTGACCAAGGTAATGTGCCCATCGACCAGTTGCGCCATGTCCTTGTCACCGGTGGAGATCACCACCGGGCGGTTGGCGGCTGCACTGCTGCGGGCCAGGGTGCCGATCACGTCGTCCGCTTCGACGTTGTCCACGCACAGCAATGGAAAGCCCAGGGCCTTGACGCTGGCATGCAGTGGCTCGATTTGTACGCGCATGTCGTCGGGCATGCTCGGACGGTTGGCCTTGTATTCGGCGAACATTTCGTCGCGGAATGTCCCGCCCTTGGCGTCGAACACCACGGCGAACGGACTGTCCGGGTACTGCTTGCGCAGACTCTTGAGCATGTTCAACACGCCTTTGACCGCACCGGTCGGCAGGCCTTTGGACGTGGTGAGCGGTGGCAGGGCGTGAAACGCGCGGTACAGGTAAGAAGAACCGTCCACCAGGACGAGGGGGGCTTGGCTCATGAGCAGGATCAACCTTTTCGGCGGGTCCGGCGCTAGAATAGCGGGACCGTTGACGACAAAGGGACAAGGTTATCATGCGCACACTAAATCGCTTGCTGTTGGCTGGCTTGTTTGCAGTCACCCCATTGGCCGTCATGGCGGCGGACGATGCACCATCGCCGGAACCGGATGTCACCATCCGCACCGAGGGCGACAACACGATCAAGGAGTACCGCCAGAACGGTTTCCTGTATGCCATCCAGGTGACGCCGAGTGTCGGCAAACCTTACTTTCTGGTGCGTGCCGATGGATCGGACGGTAACTTCATCCGCTCGGATCAGCCCGATATGCTGATTCCGTCGTGGAAGATCTTTGAGTGGAAATAGTTTCCTAATTTCAATCGGCGCTGGCTCAAGTGGCAGCGCCCGTACTGGCAGTTTTAACCATGTCTGTGTTTACCCCGCTGGCTCGGCCCGAGCTGGAAACCTTTCTCGCCCCATACGGGCTCGGCCGCCTGCTTGATTTTCAGGGGATTGCCGCCGGTAGCGAAAACACCAATTTCTTCATCAGCCTGGAGCAGGGCGAATTTGTCCTGACCCTGGTGGAGCGTGGTCCGGTTCAGGAAATGCCATTCTTCATCGAACTGCTCGATGTGCTGCACGACGCCGACTTGCCGGTGCCCTACGCCCTGCGCACCACAGACGGCGTGGCCTTGCGCGAGCTGGCCGGCAAACCGGCGCTGTTGCAACCGCGTCTGGCCGGCAAGCACATCAAAGAGGCAAACGCTCAGCATTGCGCTCAGGTCGGCGAGCTGCTGGCTCATCTGCACCTGGCGACCCAGGCCAACATGATCAAGCGCAAGACCGATCGCGGCCTGGACTGGATGCTGGAGGAGGGCATGCAGTTGCTGTCGCATCTGAATGCCGGGCAGAGCGATCTGTTGCAACGGGCGCTGGACGAAATCACCCTGCAGAAGACGAAAATTCTGGCCCTGCCGCGAGCCAACATCCACGCCGACCTGTTCCGCGACAACGCGATGTTTGAAGGCACGCACCTGACCGGGTTGATCGACTTCTACAACGCCTGCTCGGGGCCGATGCTCTACGACGTGGCGATTGCCTTGAATGACTGGTGTTCGGACGAGGACGGGAAGATCGACGGGCCACGGGCGCGGGCTTTGCTGGGCGCTTATGCTGCGTTGCGGCCGTTCACCGCTGCAGAAGCCGAACTGTGGCCGACCATGCTGCGGGTGGCGTGTGTGCGGTTCTGGTTGTCGCGGTTGATCGCTGCGCAGGCGTTTGCCGGGCAGGATGTGCTGATTCACGATCCGATGGAGTTCCAGCAGCGGTTGGCGCAGCGGCAGAAAGTGAGCACACCGTTGCCTTTCGCCCTTTAAAAGCATCGTCGGATCGCCGCCCGGACCAAGCCAAGCTCCCACAGGTTTTGTGTCGTTCACAATATTGGCGAACGACACAAACCCTGTGGGAGCGGGCTTGCCCGCGATTGGGGGCGACACAATTTTCTGAGTTACAACGACTCCAGACACCCCGCCAAATCATTCCCCAACTTCTCCAGCATCTGCTCATACCCCTGAGCGGTCGCTGGCGTGTATCCGCCCAACGCATCCAGCTCCGCCAGTTTCACCGGCAAGCCGGCGACCAGGGTTTCCGCCAGCCGCGGACGTAGCGGCGGCTCGCTGAACACGCAGGTTTTGCCGACTTCCTGCAATCGAGTACGCATTGCCGCCACATGCTGGGCGCCAGGCTGGACTTCGGCAGCGACGCTGAACACGCCGGCATGCTTGAGGCCATAGGCGTCTTCGAAGTAATCGAAGGCTTCGTGGAACACGAAGTACGGTTTGCCGGCGATACCGGCCAGACGTGCTTTCAGGCGAAGATCCAGAGCATCCAGACGTTCATCGAAAACCTTGAGGTTGCTCTGATAACGCGCCGCGTTGGCCGGATCGGCAGCACTCAGGTCGGTAGCCATTTTCGTCGCGATCACGCGAGCATTGACCGGTGATAACCACAGATGCGCATCCAGACTGCCTGGACGGTGATCGTGGTCATGCTCGTCGGCTTCTTCGGCCTGTGAGTGGTTGTCTTCGGCGAAATGGCGCAGTTTCAAGCCGGGCAAATCCTGCACGGCAACGCTGGGCAGCGTACGACCATTGAGTACCCGAGGCAGGAAACCTTCCATGTCCGCACCGATCCAGTACAGCAGGTCCACCGATTGCACCTTCCGTACGTCGGATGGGCGCAAGGCATAGTTATGCGGCGAGGCACCGGGCGGCAACAGCACTTCGGGAATGGCCACGCCGTCCTGCACTGCCGCGGCAATCAGCTGCAGGGGCTTGATGCTGGTCAGGACTTTGACGTCGGCTTGCGCCGAACCGATCAGCAGAAAAGTTGCGATAAATGTGACAAAGATAGAAAAAAGTCGGGACACGATGACCACTCGAAGAGGCGAGAACGGGTAACATAATAACGTCTCTCACAAAACTCGTCGCCGCTCATGCCTATAACACCGATTGCCAGCCGTCCCCACGACCACTCTCACTGCGTTCATAGCGCACTGTCTGAGGCCGATGCCCTGTGCGCACGTCAGGGCCTGCGCCTGACCGCCCTGCGTCGGCGGGTGCTGGAACTGGTCTGGCAAAGCCACAAGCCATTGGGCGCCTACGACATACTCGCGGTGCTCAGCGAGCAGGATGGCCGCCGCGCCGCGCCGCCGACGGTGTACCGCGCGCTGGATTTCCTGCTGGAAAATGGCCTTGTCCACCGCATTTCCTCGTTGAACTCTTTCGTCGGTTGCAACCACCCGGGACATGCTCACCAGGGTCAGTTCCTGATCTGCCGCGCATGCCATGCCGCCATCGAGCTTGAACAGAAATCCATCAGTGACGCGATCATCGGCAGCGCCAAAGAGGTCGGATTCGCCGTCGAAGGCCAGACTGTGGAAGTGGTCGGTCTCTGCTCGGGTTGCCAGGGGGCTTGATGAGCAACGCGCTGATTCGCCTCGAACAGGTTGCCGTCACCTTCGCCGGGCAAAACGTGCTGGATAACATCGAGCTGAGCGTCGAGCCGGGCCAGATCGTGACCCTGATCGGCCCCAATGGCGCTGGCAAGACCACCTTGGTGCGCGCTGTGCTTGGCCTGCTGAAGCCGGACAGCGGCAGCGTCTGGCGCAAGCCGAAACTGCGGGTCGGCTACATGCCGCAAAAACTTCATGTCGATCCGACGCTGCCGCTTTCCGTGCTGCGCTTCTTGCGTCTGGTGCCGGGTGTGGATCGCGCCCGAGCCTTGGCCGCGCTCAAGGAAGTCGGCGCCGAGCAGGTGATCGACAGCCCGGTGCAAAGTGTTTCCGGCGGTGAAATGCAGCGCGTGCTGCTGGCCCGGGCATTGCTGCGCGAGCCGGAGCTGCTGGTACTTGATGAGCCGGTACAAGGCGTGGACGTGGCCGGTCAGGCCGAGCTCTACAGCCTGATTACTCGATTGCGCGACCGTCACGGCTGCGGGGTGTTGATGGTGTCCCATGACTTGCATCTGGTGATGAGCACCACCGACCAGGTGGTCTGCCTGAATCGTCACGTCTGCTGCTCCGGGCATCCCGAGCAGGTCAGCGGCGACCCGGCTTTCGTCGAGCTGTTCGGCAAGAACGCGCAAAGCCTGGCGATTTATCACCACCATCACGACCACGCCCATGACCTGCATGGTTCAGTGGTCAGCGCGGCCCCGACGGCCCCTACCCACGTTCACGGAGATAGCTGCAAGCATGGCTGATTTTCTGCTCTACGCCCTGCTTGCAGGTCTGGCCCTGGCACTGGTCGCAGGCCCATTGGGTTCGTTCGTGGTCTGGCGGCGCATGGCCTATTTCGGCGACACCCTGTCCCATGCCGCACTGCTCGGCGTGGCGCTGGGCTTTTTGCTGGATGTCAGCCCGACTGTTGCGGTCACCGTAGGCTGCCTACTGTTGGCCGTGTTGCTGGTGACCTTGCAACAGCGCCAGCCGCTGGCGTCCGACACGCTTTTGGGAATTCTCGCACCCAGCACCCTCTCTCTGGGCCTGGTGGTACTAAGCTTCATGCATGAAGTGCGGATCGACCTGATGGCCTATCTGTTCGGCGACCTGCTGGCGATCAGTCCAACCGACCTGGCCTGGATACTCGGCGGCAGTGCGGGGGTACTGGCTTTGCTGGTGACGTTGTGGCGGCCAATGCTGGCGATCACGGTCCATGAAGAGCTGGCCAGGGTGGAGGGTTTGCCGGTCGCGGCGTTGCGCCTGGCGCTGATGCTGTTGATCGCGGTAGTGATTGCGGTGGCGATGAAGATCGTCGGTGTATTGCTGATTACTTCGCTGCTGATCATCCCGGCGGCTGCGGCGCAGCGTCACGCCCGGTCACCGGAGCAGATGGCACTGGGCGCGAGCCTGCTGGGCATGCTCGCGGTCTGTGGCGGGTTGGCACTGTCGTGGTTCAAGGACACCCCGGCGGGCCCGTCGATTGTGGTGGCGGCCGCCGCACTGTTTCTGCTGAGTTTTGTCCTGCCCCGTCGAGGGGTGTAGACTTGCTCGTTTTTTGCGCAAATAGAGAGTCGCAGGAATGAAGCCGTTCGCCTCCCGTTATCTGCTCCTTGTCGCATTTTCTCTGCTGCTGGGCGCTTGCCAAAGCACGCCACCGGCGGCCAACGAGCCTACCGATGCGCGGGCTGCGGCCATTGCACAGCTGGAACAAAGCCTCGCCAGCAGCGAATTGGCCACCGCGGAAGGTCAATTGGCCTCCTTGCAGGCCGAGTCGCCGAACGATCAATCCCTCGAGCAATATCAGCGGCAAATGGCCGAAGCTTATCTGCGCCGTAGCCAGATTGTGCTGCAAAAAGGTGATGTGAACGCTGCTGCCACTGCGCTGAGCCGCGCCCGGGCATTGATGCCCAAGGCTCCCGCGCTGACCGGTGGAGTCAACAACGCGATCGTCAATGCCCGTAAAGCCGAGCTGGACAGGGCTGAAGCGGCGCTCATGGCGGCCGAAGCCAAGCCACAGGCCAAAGTCATCGACCCGACGGCCGAAAGCACCACGGTGGCGCTCAATCTTACTGATATGACAAAGCTTCGCCGGCAACTGGATGCGATCGCGGCCGATGTGGTGAATTATCAGTGCGACGTCAGCATTCAGGCGCCGCGCACCCAGGATTATCCTTGGTTGGCCACGTTGCTGACCAAGCGGGTAAAGAAGCTGGATTCGGGGTTTGATCTGAATCTGGAAAAGCAGATTTTGCGCAACATACCAGCGCAGATGGTTTTAAGCCCGCGTAAGCCCTAAAAGCATCGTCGGATCGCCGCCCGGACCAAGCCCGCTCCCACAGGTAAAGAGGTTGACCAAAAATATGTGGTCACCCCCAATCATTGTGGGAGCGGGCTTGCCCGCGATGGCATCCTGTCTGTCGATACAACCTTTAAGCCGGAATCGCCTTGGCCTTAGCCTCCCGATCCCAAACCCGATGCTGCCCGATCGCAGCAAAAAACGGCTTGGTCAGCTTCGCATCCGTCCCCACGATCAACCCCGCATCAACCTCCAACTTCAACACATCCAGCAACTGCTTCGCCTCGCCATGCAGCGCGATTGCCTTCAAGTGTTTGTACGCCTCAAGCAGGTAATGCAGCGCCACACCATCAGTGCTCAACGCCTTGATTGACGCCGCGCCACCGGGCACGAACACCGCGTCGAACGCGATGGATGGCATCCCTTCCATCGACGCATCCACCGGCAGCGCTTTGCCATCGGCCGTTGCCACGGGTGCCGAGGTAGGGCCAAGCAGTTTTGCGTGCGCACCTTCAGCCTTCAGCGCCGCTTTCATCGCATCAATCGCTGCACCGTCGACCCCATTGGCCGCCAGAATCGCAACTTTTCGCGTCTTGATATCGCCCGGCAGCAAGTTGGCCTGGCTCAAGGCCGGCGAGCGATCCAGGGAGATTTTCGGTACATCGACCGTTCCGGCTTTCGGCGCGGGCAGGCCGAGGTTCTGCGCGACGCGCCTGGCCAGTTCCAGATCGATGTTGGCGAGGATCTCATTCACTTCGCGCGCGCGGATGTGCTCACGCTCGACCTTGCCCAGTTCGAAGCTGTAAGCGGCAATGATGTGCTCCTGCTCGTGCTTGCTCATGCTGTGGAAGAACAGCCGCGCCTGGGAGAAGTGATCGCCGAAGGACTCGCTACGCTGGCGAATCTTGTTGGCATCGATGCGCTCCGGATGGGTTTCGAAACCACCGTTTTGTGCCGCGGGCGGGGTTTCTTTCGGCCAGCCGCCGTCAATGGAGTTCGGCTCGTAGGAGGCACGGCCCTTGTCGATGGTGGTGCGATGTTGTGCGTCTCGTTGACCATTGTGGAACGGCGCAACCGGACGGTTGATCGGGATTTCGTGAAAATTCGGTCCGCCGAGTCGGCTGATTTGCGTATCGGTGTAGGAAAACAGTCGCCCTTGCAGCAGTGGATCGTTGGAGAAGTCGATCCCCGGAACGATATGCCCAGGGCAGAACGCGACTTGCTCGGTCTCGGCAAAGAAGTTGTCCGGATTGCGGTTGAGCACCATCTTGCCCAGCGGGGTAATCGGCACGGTTTCTTCGGGAATGATTTTGGTCGGGTCCAGCAGGTCGAAATCGAAGGTGTGTTCGTTTTCCTCCTCAACCACCTGGACGCCCAGTTCCCATTCCGGGTAGTCGCCCATCTCGATCGATTCCCACAGATCGCGACGGTGGTAGTCGGTGTCTTTACCGGCAAGTTTCTGCGCTTCATCCCAGACCAGCGAGCAAGTTCCGGCAGAAGGACGCCAATGGAATTTGACGAAGCGTGATTTACCTTCGGCGTTGATCAGCCGGAAGGTGTGCACGCCAAAGCCCTGCATGCTGCGCAGGCTCTTCGGGATCGCCCGGTCGGACATGGCCCACATCACCATGTGCGCCGATTCCGGCACCAGGGAGACGAAGTCCCAGAAGGTGTCGTGAGCCGAACCGCCGGTAGGAATCTCGTTGTGCGGTTCGGGTTTTACCGCGTGCACGAAATCAGGAAACTTGATGGCGTCCTGGATGAAGAACACCGGCATGTTGTTGCCCACCAGGTCGAAGTTGCCTTCGTCGGTGAAGAACTTCACGGCGAAACCTCGTACGTCACGCACGGTATCGCCCGACCCACGAGGGCCCTGCACCGTGGAAAAGCGCACGAAGACCGGGGTTTGTTTGGCGGGATCTTGCAGGAAACCGGCCTTGGTCAGCACGGAATGGTTTTCGTACGACTGAAAGTAACCGTGGGCACCGGTCCCGCGGGCATGCACGATGCGTTCGGGAATGCGCTCATGGTCAAAATGCGTGATCTTTTCACGCATGATGAAGTCTTCCAGCAACGACGGCCCGCGGGCGCCCACCTTTAACGTGTTCTGGTTGTCCGAAACCTTCACACCCTGATTGGTGCGCAAGGCCTGTTCAGTGGCGTCGGAGCGAAACTTTTCCAGGCTGTCGAGCTTGGCATTGGTGTTGCTGCGGTCCAGGGTATCGGTCCCGGCCAGTGCGCTTTTGGGGGCGGCAGGCTTTTTAGTACTCATCAGTCTTAAACTCCTCGGTGCGATTCCCGCCGTAGCCAGGACGCTTGGGCAATATCCCCAGGCACGGCACCGGGGGCGTTTTCGAGTTGCTTAATTAATGACTGGTGACATTTTTAGCCGTTCCTTTTTTCTGACCTTTGATCGCGTTATTGCCAAATGACAGGTTGAATGCGAAATAAATGCTAAGAACCTCTATACGGACAGGCTAAAATGCGCGCCCGGCTATCCGCTGATCCTTTTCTAACGCGCCCCACAAGGTTCGCTACGTGATCGAGTTTCAAAACGTCCACAAAACCTACCGCGTCGCCGGTAAGGATATTCCCGCCCTGCATCCGACCAGTCTGACGATTGAGAACGGTCAGGTATTCGGCCTGATCGGCCACTCCGGCGCGGGAAAAAGTACCCTGCTGCGTCTGATCAATCGCCTGGAAAACTCCAGCGGCGGCAAGATCTTCGTTGATGGCGAAGAGGTCACCGCGCTTGATGCCAACAGCCTGCGGCGCTTCCGTCAGCAGGTCGGGATGATTTTCCAGCACTTCAACCTGCTGGCGTCCAAGACCGTGGCCGACAACGTCGCGCTGCCGCTGACGCTGGCCGGTGAACTGTCTCGCACTGAGATCGATCGGCGTGTGGCTGAATTGCTGGCGCGGGTGGGTTTGTCCGACCACGCGAAAAAGTACCCGGCGCAGTTGTCCGGTGGCCAGAAGCAGCGAGTCGGCATCGCCCGCGCCCTGGCAACCAAGCCGAAAATCCTGTTGTGCGACGAAGCGACCAGCGCACTTGATCCGCAGACCACCGCGTCGGTCCTGCAATTGCTGGCCGAGATCAATCGCGAGCTGAAGCTGACCATCGTCCTGATCACCCACGAAATGGACGTGATCCGCCGGGTCTGCGATCAGGTGGCGGTGATGGACGCTGGCGTGATCGTCGAGCAAGGTTCGGTGGCCGAGGTGTTCCTGCATCCCAAGCACCCGACTACCAAGCGCTTCGTCCAGGAAGACGAGCAGATCGACGAAAGCGAACAGCGCGACGACTTCGCTCACGTGCCGGGCCGCATCGTGCGTCTGACCTTCCAGGGCGAAGCGACCTACGCACCGTTGCTGGGTACCGTCGCTCGGGAAACCGGTGTCGACTACAGCATCCTGGCCGGTCGCATCGACCGCATCAAAGACGTTCCCTACGGGCAGTTGACCCTGGCCGTGACCGGCGGCGACATGGAAGCGGCGTTCGCCCACTTCACCGCAGCTGAAGTTCACATGGAGGTCCTGCGCTAATGGAAGTCCTGACAAGTTTCTTTGCCAATATCGACTGGTTCGAGATCTGGCTGGCCACCGGCGATACCTTGCTGATGCTCTTCGGTTCGCTGTTGTTCACCGTGCTGCTGGGCCTGCCCTTGGGCGTACTGTTGTTCCTCTGCAGCCCGCGACAATTGCTTGAAGCCAAGGGCGTCTATGCGATGTTGTCGCTGGTGGTGAACATCCTGCGTTCGCTGCCGTTCATCATTCTGTTGATCGTGATGATTCCGTTCACAGTATTGATCACCGGCACTTCGCTGGGGGTCGCCGGTGCGATTCCACCCTTGGTGGTGGGCGCCACGCCATTCTTCGCGCGACTGGTGGAAACCGCTTTGCGTGAAGTGGATCGCGGTATCATCGAGGCGACCCAGGCGATGGGCGCGACGACGCGGCAGATCATCACCAATGCGTTGCTGCCGGAAGCTCGGCCGGGCATCTTCGCAGCGATTACGGTGACCGCCATTACGCTGGTGTCCTACACGGCAATGGCCGGTGTGGTCGGCGCTGGCGGCCTGGGTGACCTGGCGATCCGTTTCGGTTACCAGCGTTTCCAGACCGATGTGATGGTGGTCACCGTGGTGTTGCTGCTGGTGCTGGTGCAAGTGCTGCAAACCGTTGGCGACAAGCTGGTCGTACACTTTTCTCGTAAATGAGCCTTTTTAGTTAAATGCATGAGCCGGCCATTCGCTGGCAGGCGCCGAATCCAGGCGTCGCAAGCGAGTACCCACAAGGAGTTAGCTGAATGAAAAAACTACTCGTCGCGTTCGCTGCCGTTGCAGCCTTTTCCGCTCACGCTGCCGACACCCTGACCGTCGCGGCCACCCCGGTCCCGCACGCGGAAATCCTCGAATTCGTCAAACCGGCCCTGGCCAAAGAAGGCGTGGACCTGAGGGTCAAGGTCTTCACCGACTACATCCAGCCGAACGTGCAGGTCGCTGAGAAACGTCTTGACGCCAACTTCTTCCAGCACCAGCCGTACCTCGATGAGTTCAACAAGGCCAAGACCACCAATCTGGTTGCCGTGACCGGCGTACACCTGGAACCGCTGGGTGCTTACTCCAGCAAGTACAAGGCGCTGACCGAGCTGCCGGGCGGTGCCAACGTAGTGATCCCGAACGATGCCACCAACGGCGGCCGTGCGCTGTTGCTGCTGGCGAAGGCCGGCCTGATCAAGTTGAAGGATTCCAACAATATCCTGTCGACCGTGAAGGACATCACCGAGAACGCCAAGGACCTGAAATTCCGTGAACTGGAAGCCGCAACCATTCCCCGTGTGCTGACCCAGGTCGACCTGGCGCTGATCAACACCAACTACGCGCTGGAAGCCAAGCTCGATCCGGCCAAGGATGCGCTGGTCATCGAAGGCAGCGACTCGCCGTACGTGAACATCCTGGTATCTCGTCCGGACGACAAGGACAGCGAAGCGATGAAGAAACTGGTTGCTGCGCTGCACAGCCCGGAAGTGAAAGCCTTCATTCTCGAGAAGTACAAAGGCGCGGTAGTGCCGGCGTTCTGATCTAACCCGCTACACCTGATCGTTCCCACGCTCTGCGTGGGAATGCCTCACCGGACGCTCCGCGTTCGCTTCGGGGGACGCAGAGCGTCCCTGGCTGCATTCCCACGCAGAGCGTGGGAACGATCAGGTACGAAAAAGGGGCGCATTGAATGCGCCCCTTTTTTACGCCTGAAACACCGTCCCCTGTGGGAGGGCGTGGTGCTTATTTGCGGGTAAGCATCACCGGCAACTGCGCCACCAGTTTCACGTTGTTCAACGGCGCCCGAATGAACCCGCGCTGGGTCCCGTCCGGCCCGATTACCGCCAGGTTGCCACTGTGATCGACGGTGTAATTCGCCTTGCTGGTGTCCGCTGGAATGAACGGAATGCTCACCGCATTGGCCAGCTTCTGAATGTCTTCGACCGAAGACGCGGTCAGCCCTATGAACTGCGGATCGAAGTAGCCCAGATACTGCTTGAGTTGCTTCGGGGTGTCGCGGTTCGGGTCGACGCTGACCAGCACAATCTGCAACTTGTCCACGGCCTCGGGTGGCAGTTCGCTCTTGATCTGGCGCAGCTGGGCGAGGGTGGTCGGGCAGATGTCCGGGCAGAAGGTGTAGCCGAAGAACAGCAGCGACCATTTGCCCTTCAACTCGTTGACCGTGACTGGCTTGCCGTCCTGATCGGTCATCGTCACATCCGGCAGGTTGCGGCTTTGCGGCAGCAGGATGATCCCGGCGTCGATCAGTGCCGTCGGGTCACCCTGGCCTTTGCCGGACAGTACTTTGTTGATAGTCAGGCCCAGGACCAGCGCGATCAGGGCGACGAGGATGAAGATGGTTTTCTGGGTTCGAGTCATAGGTTCAACAGTAAGTAGTGGTCTACGAGCAGCGCGATAAACAGCAGGAACAAGTAGTAGATAGAGTACTTGAAGGTGTTGATCGCCGCGTGCGGCCGAGTGCCACGGTACAGCACCACGGCCCATTGCAGAAACCTCGCGCCCAGGCCCAGTGCGCAAATCAGGTAGAGGATGCCGCTCATGTGGATCACATACGGCATCAGGCTCACGGCCAGCAGCGCAAAGGTGTAAAGCAGGATGTGAACCTTGGTGTAGTGCTCGCCATGGGTCACCGGCAGCATCGGAATGTCGGCCTTGGCGTATTCCTCTTTGCGGTGGATGGCCAGGGCCCAGAAGTGCGGCGGGGTCCAGGCGAAGATGATCAGCACCAGCAACAGGGGTTCGGCGCTGACGTGGCCGGTGGCCGCGGTCCAGCCGAGCAGTGGCGGGGCGGCGCCGGCCAGTCCGCCGATGACAATGTTCTGCGGCGTCGCGCGTTTCAGGAAACCGGTGTAGACCACCGCATAGCCGAGCAGCGAGGCCAGGGTCAGCCACGCCGTCAGTGGATTGGTGAAGGCCAGCAGTATGGCTTGCCCAAGCACCGCCAATACCAAGGCAAACGTCAGCGCGGCCGCCGGTGACACTCGACCCTCGGCCAAGGGACGTTTGTGCGTGCGGGCCATGACCGCATCGATGCGTCGGTCCACCACATGATTGACGGCTGCCGCACCACCGGCACACAAGGCGATCCCCAGATTGCCGAACACCAGCACCGTCCACGGCACCCCGGCGCGGGTCGCGAGGAACATCCCCACCAGCGAGGTGATGAGCATCAGCACCACCACTTTCGGCTTGGTCAGCTCCAGGTAGTCACGCCAGATCGCTTGACTGTGACGTGCGCCGATCAGAGTCGCCATGGCATCTCTCCTTTTATTGTTATGGGCCCGGCTGAGTGTTTGCGCGGGCTGAACCGCCAGCGCGCAGGGGGTTGCTGCTTGACCCGAACCAGACTGGTTCGCGCGTGATAATTGACCAGCACCATCGTCAGCAGGAGTGCTGCGCCGCCAGCGTTGTGAGCAACGGCCACCGGCAGCGGCAAATGAAACAGCACGTTGCTGATGCCCAGAGTGATTTGTGCAGCGAGGGCCATCAGCACCAGCCCCGCCAGGCGCGTCATGCCGACCACCTTCAGTTGCCAGGCCAGCCCCAGCAACACGAGGGTCACCAGCAAAGCGCCGATGCGGTGAGTCAGATGAATCGCGGTACGGGCATCGCTGTCCAGTTGCCCGCCGAGGTAATTCGGGCCGATGTGTTGGGTCAGGTGAAAACCGTTGGCGAAGTCCGCGGGCGGCAGCCATTGCCCATGACAGGTCGGGAAGTCGATACAGGCCACCGCCGCGTAGTTGGAGCTGACCCATCCGCCCAAGGCAATTTGCAGGATCACCAGCAGCAACCCGGCGGTGGCCCAGTATTGCAAACGCCGTGGCACGGTCAGCGCCGGCAACACGCCGGACAATCGCAACGTCAGCAAAAACAGCAGGCTCAACGTCGCAAAACCACCGAGTAAATGCCCGGTGACTACTTGTGGCCAGAGCTTGAGCGTCACCGTCCACATGCCGAATGCCGCTTGGGCAATCACCACTGCCAGCAAAAACAACGGCAACTTCACCGGCTGCCCCGGATGACGACGATGAACCCAGGCGCGGCCGGCCAATACCGAGATCAACAGCCCCAGCGTGCCGGCGAAGTAGCGGTGAACCATCTCGTTCCAGCCCTTATGGGCTTCGACGGGAGCGTCGGGGAAATGCAGTTCGGCATGGGCCAATTGAACTTCGCTTTTCGGCACGCTGATAAAGCCATAGCAACCCGGCCAGTCCGGGCAGCCGAGGCCGGCGTGGGTCAGGCGGGTGTAGGCGCCGAGCAACACCACAATCAGTGCCAGCAAGGTGGCAAACAGCGCGAGGCGAAATCCAGGTTTGGCCATGACGATGCCCTTATCCGATGTTCGACAGTTTCAGCAGATGACGCAGGTCGTTGAGCAGATCCTTACCCTTCACCGTCGGGTCGTAGCGCAGCACCAGATTGCCGTGAGGGTCGATGATCCACAGTTGCGGCACTGACTGGTCGCCGGCGGTTTTATGGAAGTCGGTCAGATTCAGTGGATAACGTTGTAATTGAGGATACTCGCGCGTCAGCTTGGCGTCGTATTCACTGCTCAGCGGTTGTGCCGCGGCCAAGGCATGACTGGCGCGCCCGGCATCACGGCCGAGGCCGATCTGGATCTGCCGTGCCAGGTACACCAGTTGCTGGCAGTCCACCGAACACTCTTTGGGCGCCGTGACCAGTATCTGCCAGCGGTCCTCTTGTGCCTGCACGCCGAGGTCGGCGCGGGTCTGGCCGTTGCCGATGAGTTCGCCGTGATAACTGCGACCTTCCGGCACCCAGAACTGCAATTTGTACATGCCGGTGGCGAGGATCATCGGACCGATCACCCCGAGCAGGATCAGCAGCAACTGCAAGCGACCCTTGCGCCGACTCGCCGGCGTTTTCGCCTCAGACATGCTGGGTGGATTCATGGCCGCTCCCATGGTGTTTCTCCTTTGCGTTGTGCCAGCCGAGATAGAGGTAAAGGCCGAACAGGGCGATCGACATGGCGAACCACTGCACGGCGTAAGCCAGGTGTTTTTCCGGTCCCATGGCGACTACCGGCCAGTCAGCCTGGTAAGTCGCGGGACCGCTTTCTGCGCGTAATTCGTAGGCAAAACCTTCGCGATCCAGCGCCGTCCAGAGTCTGGCTGGTTCAACTGCGGTAACCAGTTGTGGCCACGTGGTGGTATTCGGGTCGGCCTGCAATTGGAAAGTGGCGCCGGGGGAGACGTAGACCCAGGCAACGAGACTCAAGGCCTGAGTCGGTGTAGTGAACTGCGGTGGGGTGCGACGATCCGGCCACGGCAGCCAGCCGCGATTGACCAGCAGCCAGAGCCCGGTCGCCTGATCCTGAAACGGTTGCAGCAGCTCGACGCCAACCTTGCCGTCGCGCTGACGGTTATCCAGCAATAGGCTGTGGGCGGCATCGAACTGGCCGTGCAGGTGAACCCGGCGGAAGGCCGGATCTGCGGTGTGTTGCAGCTCGGTGCTGGCCATCGGTTCAGCTGCGCGGCGCTCGGTGTAGCTTTGCAGCAGCGCGCTTTTCTCTGCGCCCCGGCTCATTTGCCAGAACCCAAGTGACACCAGCATGGGCAACAACACCGCGACCACCAGGGTCGGTACGATGCCCGGCCGGAAGCGCTTCATGGCATCGCCAGAAAGTCGCTAGTCGCGATAGCTATACTTAAGTGCATCGCCTTTCCCCCGGAGTCTCACCATGCTCAAAGCAGCCATCGTCCTGATGCTGATTGCCACGGTTGTCAGCCTGTTCAGCGGCCTGTTTTTTCTGGTCAAGGACGACAGCAGCTCGAACCGCCTCGTCATTGCCTTGAGTGTTCGTGTCGCTCTGGCCGTCATCACCGTCGGCTTGATTGCCTGGGGTTTCTTCAGCGGCCAGCTGGTGTCCCACGCTCCGTGGTAGCTACAAGCCACAAGCCGCAAGCTTCAAGCGCTCCAGACTTGAGGCTTGCAGCTTGAAGCTTGCCGCTGCTTTCAGAGCACATAGACGAATACAAACAGCCCGATCCATACCACGTCCACGAAGTGCCAATACCAACTGGCCGCCTCGAAGGCGAACTGATGTTCATTGTCGAAATGCCCGCGCATGATCCGCATCAGCATCACAAACAGGATGATGGTGCCGATGGTCACATGAGCGCCGTGGAAACCGGTGAGCATGAAGAAGGTCGCGCCGTAGATGCCCGAACCCAGGGTCAGACCCAGTTCGTGGTAGGCGTGGATGTATTCTTCAGCCTGGAAACCGAGAAATGCGCAACCGAGCAATACCGTGATCGCCAGCCAGATTTTCAGCGCGCCGCGATGGCCTTTTTTCAAGGCGTGGTGAGCGATCGTCACGGTGACACTGGAACTCACCAGCAGCACGGTATTGAGCAGCGGCAGGCCCCACGGGCTGATAACGTCCTTGGGCGCAGGGAAAAGTTTCGGGTCCGGGTTGTTCAGCAACGGCCAGGTAAATTCGAACGTCGGCCACAGCATGTGGGCGAGGCCTTTGGCGCCTTCACCGCCCAGTGCCGGCCCCGTGATGTTGCGTACGTAAAACAGCGCACCAAAGAACGCGATGAAAAACATCACCTCCGAGAAGATGAACCAGCTCATGCCCCAACGGAACGAGCGATCCATCTGGGCGCTGTACAACCCCTGACGACTTTCCTTGATCACCGTGCCGAACCAGCCGAACAGCATGTAAGCCAGCAGCAGGCTGCCGACGAAAAAGATCAGCGGGCCGTGGGATTCCGGCCGCGTTGCCTTCAGGTCGTTGAACCAGGTGGCCAGGCCGAACACTGTGACGAACATGCCGACCGTGGCGATAATCGGCCATTTGCTCTGGGCCGGAACGTAATAATGCTCATGAGTTGCCATTTATTGTTCTCCTTATCGGGCACGCTCAGCCGCCAGTATTTACAGCCACCGGTGGATGTCGGGCGGTGATGTCGAACAGCGTGTAGGACAGCGTGAGGTGCTTCACATCCTTGGGCATGTCACGGTCAACAATGAAACGTACCGGCATCTCGATCCGTTGACCGGGCTGCAGCACTTGCTGGGTAAAGCAGAAACATTCGGTCTTGTGGAAGTACGCCGCTGCTGCACTTGGCGCGATGCTCGGCACCGCTTGGGCACTCATCGGGCGATCGGTCGGGTTATGGGCGATGAAAATCATCTCGTTCACCGCCCCCGGGTTGGCGGTCAGCTCGTCGCTCTGGGGGTAGAAATCCCAGGACATGTCGGCGGAGTTGGTCGACAGAAACTGCACGCGCACTTGCCGCGAGGTGTCGACCGTTTGTTCACCCTCATACTGCCCGGCGGTCTTGCCGTTGATGCCGAACGCCTGGCACATCACATCGTAAATTGGCACCAGGGCAAAGCCGAAGACAAACATCGCCACCACCACCAACAGCAGGCGCGTGACCAACTTCTTCAACGAAATCGAATCAGCCATGGTGCAAGCCCTCCACACAAAACCCTGTGGGAGCGAGCTTGCTCGCGATAGCGGTGTATCTGACACACCGCGCCACCTTCATCGCGAGCAAGCTCGCTCCCACAAAGGCAAGGCTGTTCATTTCACTTCCGGCGGCGTGGTGAAGGTGTGATACGGCGCCGGTGACGGAATGCTCCACTCCAGGCCTTCGGCCCCATCCCACGGTTTGGCCGGTGCCGGCGCGCCGCCGCGAATGGTCTTGATCACGATGAACAGGAAGAAGATCTGCGTGGCGCCGAACATGAACGCACCGATCGACGACACCATATTGAAGTCGGCGAATTGCAGGTTGTAGTCCGGAATCCGCCGCGGCATGCCCGCCAGACCCACGAAGTGCATCGGGAAAAAGGCCATGTTCATGCCGATGAACGACAGCCAGAAGTGCAGCTTGCCGAGGGTTTCGTCATACATGTGGCCGGTCCATTTCGGCAGCCAGTAGTAGGCCGAAGCGAAGATCCCGAAGATTGCTCCCGGCACCAGCACATAGTGGAAGTGCGCGACCACAAAGTAGGTGTCCTGGTACTGGAAGTCCGCCGGGGCGATGGCCAGCATCAATCCGGAGAAACCGCCGATGGAGAACAGGATCACGAACGCCACCGCGAACAGCATCGGCGTCTCGAAGGTCAGCGAGCCCTGCCACATGGTGCTGGCCCAATTGAACACCTTCACCCCGGTGGGCACCGCGATCAGCAGCGTGGCGTACATGAAGAACAGCTCACCCACCAGCGGAATGCCGACCACGAACATGTGGTGCGCCCAGACGATGAACGACAGGAACGCGATACTCGCCGTCGCATAGACCATCGAGGTGTAGCCAAACAGCGGCTTGCGTGAGAAGGCCGGAATGATCGAGCTGACGGCACCGAAGGCCGGCAGGATCATGATGTACACCTCGGGGTGACCGAAGAACCAGAACACATGCTGGAACAACACCGGGTCACCGCCACCGGCGGCACTGAAGAAGCTGGTGCCGAAGTGGATGTCCATCAGCATCATCGTCACGCAGCCGGCCAGTACCGGCATCACCGCGATCAGCAGGAACGCGGTGATCAGCCAGGTCCAGACGAACAGCGGCATTTTCATCAGCGTCATGCCGGGGGCGCGCAGATTGAGGATGGTGGCGATCACGTTGATCGCGCCCATGATCGAACTGATCCCCATCAAGTGGATGGCGAAGATGAAGAAGGTCACGCTTTCCGGCGCATAGGTCGTCGACAGCGGGGCGTAGAACGTCCAGCCGAAGTTCGGTCCGCCGCCGGGGGTGAACAGGGTCGATACCAGCAGGATGAACGCCGCCGGCAATAGCCAAAAGCTGAAGTTGTTCATTCGTGGCAGGGCCATGTCCGGCGCGCCGATCATCAACGGAATCATCCAGTTGGCGAGGCCGACGAAGGCCGGCATGACCGCGCCGAAGACCATCACCAGACCGTGCATGGTGGTCATCTGGTTGAAGAACTCCGGCTGGACGATTTGCAGTCCCGGCTGGAACAACTCGGCACGAATCACCATCGCGAACGAGCCGCCGAGCAAGAACATGGAGAACGCGAACCACAGGTACAGCGTGCCGATATCCTTGTGGTTGGTAGTCAGCACCCAGCGCATCAGGCCTTTGGCGGGGCCGTGGGCGTGGGCGGTGCCGGTATGAACATGGTCATCGACTACAGCAGTCATGTCCTGTCTCCTGCAAACAGATGGGCTGGGCAGGCCAGGGCGCGATGCCCCGACTGGTTCCTTACGTGTGCAATAGACCGGGTCATTTGCTTTCCGCCTGTTTCAGCTCCAGCACTTCTTTAGGGGTGACCATGTCGCCCTTGTTGTTGCCCCAGGCGTTACGTTCGTAGGTCACGACCGCTGCGATATCGACTTCCGAGAGCTGCTTGCCGAACGCCGCCATGGAGGTGCCAGGCTTGCCATGGAAGACAATGCTCAGGTGATCCTTGATCGGTCCGGTGGCGATTTTCGAGCCCTTGAGGGCCGGGAACATCGGCGGCAGGCCCTGGCCTTCGGCCTGGTGACAGGCCACGCAAGTGGTGTGATAGACCTTGTCGCCGCGCTCTTTGAGCTCGTCGAGGGTCCATTCCTTGCTGGTCAGCTCTTTGAGTTGCAGGGCTTCAGCCTTGCGCTCGCCCAGCCATTTTTCGTAATCGGCCTTTTCCTTGACCTCGACCACGATCGGCATGAAGCCGTGATCCTTGCCGCACAATTCGGCGCATTGACCGCGGTAGATGCCGGGCTTGTCGACGCGGGTCCAGGCTTCGTTGACGAACCCCGGAATCGCATCGCGCTTGACCGCAAAGGCCGGCACCCACCAAGAGTGGATGACATCGGCGGAAGTCACCAGGAAGCGCACCTTGGCGCCGATCGGCAGCACCAAAGGCTTATCGACCTCAAGCAAGTAGTGCTCGCTCTTGGCTTCCTTGTTGTGGATCTGATCGGCGGGCGTGGTCAGGTTACTGAAGAACTCAACGTCCTGGCCCAGGTATTTGTAGTGCCACTTCCACTGATAGCCGGTGACCTGGATATCGATATCCGGCTCACTGGCGTCGTACATCTTGATCAGGGTTGCAGTCGCGGGAACCGCCATGGCCACCAGGATCAGGAAGGGCACGATGGTCCAGAGGATTTCAACGGTGGTGCTTTCATGAAATTTTGCGGCCACCTGCCCGGTTGAGCGGCGGTGGAGAATCATCGACCAGAACATGGCGCCGAAGACGATGATGCCGATCACTACACAGATCCAGAAAATGGTCATGTGCAGGTCAAATACTGCGTGACTGATTTCAGTCGCTCCAGGCGCCATATTCACAGTCCATGCGGCGTGTGCCGGACTGAAAATCGACCACAACAGGAGGCCCATCCAGACGTGTGGATGTCGCATCATTGCGGGTTCCCCTTATCGTTCTTTTTATCCCGCCGGCTTTCACCTGCGGCAAGGGAGCGGCTTTTTCAGACTACGAACTTGAATCGCCAAGCCTTGCTGCGTGTGCAGTCGGGCGTCATCAGCTAACTCCATTCCAACCCGAGTATAGACAGCGACTGCCACCTCGCAACGTGGCGGCGTAAATCGAGTGAAACAGCTGGGACTTGCGTTCCAAGGCACGAATGGAGAAGGATGCAGACCAGTGGTCACAATCCGTTATAACGGAGGTGTCTCAAGGATGAAACATTTATGACAAATGCGTCTTAGCATTTTTCATATGGCAGCTAAGTTATGTCTTCCCTATTTCATTGTCTTTGTTTCCTGGAGTTTTCATGAACACCGCCGCATTGCGCGAGCAGATCCAAAAAGCCCAACTGCACGAAGCCGAAACCGGCCTGCTGACTCGTCAGCTGGAAACCCAACTGCCACACCTTCACTCCGCCATCCAATTGCCGGAGGTCGACGCCAACGGCGTGATGACGCGTTTTGTGGCCGCGTATATCGAGCAAGTACCGGACCTGCTGGATGCAGCCAATGAAGTCGCCAGGGAAGCGGGCATCGAATCACAGATCAAGCCGGTGCTTAAAATCGCCGAGCAGTTCTTCCTCCAGCCCCCGGCGATCATGGCCGGTCACGTCGGTCTGGACAGCCTGCTGGACGAAGCCTATCTGGCGCACCGTCTGGTCGAAGAGGTCAATGACCTGTACATCAAGCATTTTGGCCAGCCACTGATCCCATTGGACATGACTGTTGCCAACCTGATTGCTCATCATCTGATCGGTGAGGAGTTCGCCAACCAACTGGATGAGGCGGTGCATCACGCCGTCGACGAGATGCTCAACGAAGAGAGTTTCGCGCTGGAGTCGGTGGAAGCCTACCGCGAGAAACTCAACAGCCCGGACACCGGTGCTGCATGGAAACGCTGGCCATGCCTGTCACGCCAGCTGGGCGTAGGGCTGGAGCTGGATCAGCCGGCGGCTTGATCCTTCAGGATCAACATCACCCCCTGTGGGAGCGAGCCTGCTCGCGAAAGCGTTGGATCAGTCGACATCAATGTTGAATGACCCATTGCCTTCGCGAGCAGGCTCGCTCCCACAGTGTTTTCTATACGGTTGAACCCACTCCGGACGTGGTTCTCAACCGTCCTTCAAGCCTGCGCTTCAACCCCCGCGCTTCAATCAACAGTTTTGATCCCTTGGCCGCATTGGCCCGACCCCATTCCTCCAGCAACTCCAGACACGAGTGATCGATGTAGCTCAAGTTATTGAGTGGCACATGCACTGTCGCGCCTGCCGGAATGGTCCCCAGCACTTGGGTCAGCGCCGGCACCTTGAGAAAGGTCGCTGCACCTATTAATCGCAGCTCCATTTCGCCGTCCTTGGGCAGATCGATCAGGCTTATCTTCAGTCGCGAAGCCTTCCAGGCCAGCTTGGCCAGGGTCAGGCCGAAGCCGATCAGCACGCCAGTCAGCAGGTCGGTGAAGATGATTGCCAGAGCGGTCGCCGCGTAGGTGAACATCGGCATCCGGCCATATCGGCCCAGACCGCGGAAAGCCTTGAGATCGACCAGTTTGAAGCCGGTGTAAACCAGAACGCCCGCCAGGCTCGCCACCGGAATGCTTTGCAGCACGCTGGACAGCAGCAACACGAAAGCCAGTAACCACAGGCCATGGAAGATCGCCGACAGTCGCGTGGTGGCGCCGGCCTGGACGTTGGCCGAACTGCGCACGATCACGCCGGTCATCGGTAGCGCGCCGAGTAAACCGCAAAGCATGTTGCCTACGCCTTGAGCCGACAATTCCCGGTCGAAGTCTGAGCGCTGGCCGCTGTGCATGCGGTCCACCGCGGCGGCCGAGAGCAGGGTTTCGGCGCTGGCGATAAACGCCACGGCAAATGCGGCGATCAGCAAGGTCGGGTCAGCCAGATTGAGCAAGTCGGCGGGTTTCAGCCAGTCGATGGCTTCCGCCAGGTTGGCCGGGACTTCTACTCGTTTGACCTGCAATGCGAGCACCAGGCTGGCGACGGTCGCCAGGCCTACCCCAAGCAGTGCGCCGGGAATGAAGCGCAGGGAATGGGGGCGGAATTTCTCCCACAGCCACATCACCGCAATCGTCGACAGTCCGAGCAACCCGGCTTGCCAACCGAAGGACGGCAAGGCCTGCACGACGGCAGCCGGGAAGGCTGCCAGATTATCCAGCCCCGAGGGCTTGGGCACGGAGTCGAGCATCACATGCACCTGTGACAACACGATCAGTACACCAATCCCGGCGAGCATGCCGTAGACCACCGCCGGCGCCGTCACCCGGAACCAGCAGCCGAGTTTTAAACGCCCGGCCACAAGCTGCAGAAAACCGGCCAGCAGCAGGATTGGCCCGAGCATGGCGATACCATGCTGGCGCACCAGTTCGAACACCAGAACAGCCAAACCGGCCGCCGGACCGCTGACTTGCAGTGGCGAACCGGCAATCCAGCCCACCACCAAGCCACCGATGATCCCGGTGATCAAACCCTTGGAGGGCGGCAGCCCCGAGGCGATGGCGATGCCCATGCACAAGGGCAGGGCGACGAGAAACACAACCACGGACGCCAGCAGCTCCCGTGGCAGAACAGCTTTAAGTTGAGCAGCACGCATGGTGACTCTCCCGAAGTTTTCTTCAGGCGTGGCGAAGCCAGGCTGCCTGATCGGCAGCCTTGGCTAAACCACACAATGATTTAGGAGGATTTAGAAGCGCGCTTTGGGCGTCGCCACCGGAATCGGATGGCTGCCATCGAGCGGCAGGAAACAACCCTTGTCCGCGTCGTAAGCTCTGATTTCGCTGGTTTCGATGTTGTAGATCCAACCATGGATAAACAACTGACCATTGGCCATGCGCGAGGCTACCGACGGGTGCGTGCGCAAATGTTGCAGCTGGGCGATCACATTCTCCTCGGTGAGGACGTGCATGCTTTCGTTTTCGTCAGCGCAATGGCAGTTTTCCTGGACCATGGTTTTTGCCACTTCGGCGTGGCGCAACCAGGCTTTGACCGTTGGCATTTTTTCCAGGCTTTGCGGGTTGAGTACCGCACGCATGGCGCCGCAGTCGGAGTGCCCGCAAATGATGATGTGCTGCACGCCGAGGGCCAGTACTGCGTATTCGATCGCAGTGGACACACCGCCGTTCATTTGCCCGTACGGCGGAACCACATTGCCGACGTTACGGGTCACGAACAGATCGCCAGGGGCGCTTTGGGTGATCAGCTCAGGAACGATGCGCGAATCGGCGCAGGCGATGAACATCGCTCTGGGGCTTTGGGCCGTGGCGAGTTTTTTGAAGAGTTCTTCCTGCTGTGGAAAAACCTCGTGATGAAAATGCAAAAAGCCGTCAACGATATGCTGCAGCGCTGCATCGGCGGTTTCCGCCTCCGGGTGGGCTGAAGCCGACGCAGCCAACGGCTGTTTATCCTTGTCACTCATGATTCATCCTCTTTGGCGGAGTCAGTCAGGGAATTTTCCCGTGTTATCCGATGTGAAGCCAGTGGCTGTTTAAAAAACATCCAGGTCGAACATGCCGACCCGTCAGTCACTCGATGAACAAGGTAGCTGCCGAAACTTAATTGAAACTGAATGAAACGCTCTAGTACGTGTGTTCCAAGTCACAAAAAACGTGACCAGGCTGGAGGCGATGCTTGTTTCACCCTACTCAACCATAGGCCAATTGTCCTCAAATCAACGACATCTGGCGCCCTGGCGGACAGAAGGCTGTGCAGTCCAGATTGAATCCTTCCCGACGATTGAGCCCCAGGCGTTTGATGGTTTTGGCAAAGCGTTGCGCCAGCAAATCGGCAAATGGACCTTCGCCGCGCATCCGGCTGCCGAACCGGCTGTCGTAGAGCTCACCGCCACGACTCTGGCGGATCAGGCTCAAAACGTGGGCTGCACGCTGAGGATAATGGGCCGCCAGCCATTCTTCAAACAGCGGCGCCACTTCCAGAGGCAGGCGCAACATCATGTAGGCTGCACTTTGTGCGCCAGCGCCATGGGCCTCGGTGAGCAGGCTTTCGAGTTCGCTGTCGTTGATCATTGGAATCATTGGCGAGCACAGCACCCCCACCGGAATTCCCGCTTCACGCATTACCCTGATGGCTCGCAGTCGGGCCTTGGGCGCAGCGGCGCGGGGTTCGAGGATGCATTTGAGCTCGTCGTCCAGGGTGGTCAGGCTGATCATTACGGCCACCAGTCTTTGCTGAGCGAGCTCGGCCAGCAGGTCCAGATCGCGCAGGATCAGCGAACCTTTGGTGATGATGGTGACCGGGTGGCGGTAACGCAGCAGCACCTCCAGGGTTTTGCGAGTGAGCTTGTGTTCACGCTCGATGGGCTGATAAGGATCCGTGTTGGAGCCCAGGTTGATCGGCGCACATTGATAACCGCGCCTGGAGAGTTGCTCCTCCAACACATCCGCGGCGTTGGTCTTGGCGATCAGCTTAGTTTCGAAATCCAGCCCCGGCGACAGGTCCCAATAGGCATGGCTGGGCCGTGCGTAACAATAAATGCATCCGTGCTCGCACCCGCGATAGGGATTGATCGAGCGATCGAAGGGCAAATCCGGCGAGTTGTTGCGGGTGATGATGGTTTTCGCCGTCTCGATCCGCACCTCCGTGGCTTGGGTCATCGGTGCTTCCTGATACCAGCCGTCATCCTCGGCCACCGAGCGGTTCGGGGCGAAGCGGTTGTGCGGATTGCTGGCGGTGCCGCGACCGCGA
Organism: Pseudomonas sp. LBUM1674; assembly: GCF_059695635.1. Taxonomy (NCBI): domain Bacteria; kingdom Pseudomonadati; phylum Pseudomonadota; class Gammaproteobacteria; order Pseudomonadales; family Pseudomonadaceae; genus Pseudomonas; species Pseudomonas sp. LBUM1674. The sequence goes on from NZ_CP166779.1 coordinate 83,012, forward strand.
GGTGGCAGAGGCATGGTCATCGATGTGCTTCCGTTAGCTGTATGCGCATACAGTATCCGAGCAACCGGTCATAGGCCAGTGCCGTTCGGCAGCTTTATGGCTACTTTTTGAGTGGATGCATTAAAGAACGTAGCAGTGATCGAATCGACGTCTGGTCATCACAGGAAATATATAGCACGTGGAGTTTTTATAGGGCTGGTTAATACTATTCGTGCCACATGAAGTTCTCAGGGTATCTATAATTAAAAGGATTTAATAAATGTCATTTTTCAATCAGCGCGGTATATTTTTGCAACTATTGTCTCCGAGCATTACCCACCCGCGGGAAGCGCAGGTTTCACTGCAACTTGCGCGAAAAGAGTCGACTTGGGACCCGGTCAATCAGGAGGAAACCGATCGACTGGTCGACTCGGTCTACGTAACGGCTGTCTCCAGCGATGGAGGCCGCTCCTTCAGCATCGGCAGAATCCACAGCGATGTAGATGGTGATGGTGCTATCGACGGCGAAGACAAGGCCAGATTACTGGCCTTGGCCACGGCTTATTCGAACATCTTAAACCCGTAAGAACGGCTAATTAAACCCGCATGAACATCATGCAGGTTTAAGTTCGACGTCTGCATTGTCAATGCTTGGTCAGTTGTCCAAGGTCGTCGCTTGAGGTTGTTGTCATGTCGTTTTTGCGTAACTTGGCAACCTCTTCGGAATTTACCGAGACCCCTTTATTTCCCCAGCTCGTGGTAATGAAGTTAACCACGTCTGCCACTTCCTGATCCGACAAGCGCCAGGCGAACCCAGGCATCGTGAAGGTCGAGGGTGCGCTATGGGTTGCAGGCAACGTGCCGCCCTTGAGCACGATGTGAATCAGCGACGTCGCATCGTCCGACTGCAATACCGGGTTACCCGTCAACGCCGGAAACACTCGGGTGTAGCCATGGCCATCGGTACGATGGCAGGCTGCACAGTTGTCGATGTACACCGCCGCGCCAGGCTTGCTGTCGTCACCGTTCCACAGCGCCTGGGCGACCTGTTTGTCGTACTGATGCGGCTTATCGTCAGGATCATTCGCTGGCAAGGACTTGAGATAGCGGGCAATCGCGTTCAGATCGTTATCCGTCATGTACTGCATGCTGTGAGTCACCACATCACTCATGCCACCAAATACCGCGCTGCGATCGCTGCGACCGGTCTTGAGGAACTGCACCAGTTGCTCCTCGCTCCAGCTGCCGAGGCCGTCTTTGTGATCGCCCCGCAGACTTTTCGCGATCCAGCCTTCAAGGGGTGCACTGCCTGACAGAAACGCGCTGCCTTCGCCGGCATCCAGGGCTTTTTCCTGCATGGTCAGGGCACGCGGCGTATGGCACGCGCCGCAATGTCCGAGGCCTTCCACCAGATACGCCCCGCGACTGACCACGGCATCTGCGCCAGGTGTGGTTTTATGGTCCTCGACGGCCGGGGCAAACATCCAGCGCCAGCCCGCAAGCGGCCAGCGCATGCTCAAGGGCCAGGGGATGTCGCTGTCCTTGTTTTCCTGAGCTACGGGCGCCACGCCCTTCATGAAGTAGGCATACAACGCCTGCATGTCGGTTTCGCTGACGCGTGCGTAGGACGGATACGGCATGGCCGGGTACAACGTACTGCCGTTTTTGACGACGCCATGCCGGACCGCTTTGTCGAAGTCCTCGAAACTGTAGTCCCCCAGTCCGGTTTTATCCGGGGTGATGTTGGTGGAGTAGATCGTCCCGATCGGTGTCTCCATCGGCAGGCCACCGGCGAAGGGCTTGCCGTCCTTGGCGGTGTGGCAGGCCACGCAGTCGCCGGCACGGGCAAGGTACTCACCTTGCTTGATCAGGTTTTGATCAGCTTCTGCAGCGTTGATCGAGCCACAACCGAGCAGCGCCAGAGTGGCGATAACTAATGATTTCATGGTCATCGCTCCTTAAGCCTGAACCAGCGGGCCGGGGTTTTTAAGGTACTGCTCGCGGATCGCCCGGGCCGACCAGTAGGTCAATGCTGCTACCAGGCCAGTAGGGTTGTAGCCCAGGCCTTGTGGGAAAGCTGACGCGCCAGGCACGAATACGTTGTGCACGTCCCAACTCTGCAAGTAACGGTTCAGGGCGCTGGTTTTCGGGTCGGTACCCATGATCGCGCCGCCGTTGAGGTGGGTGGTCTGGTAAGACGCGGTGTTGAAATGATCGCCGACTTTTTTACCGATCACGGCAATGGCCTTGGGGCCCATCGCTTCGGCGATCTTGCCCATTTTCTCGACCATGAAGCGGTTCATCCTGATGTCGTTTTCCTGCCAGTCGAAGGTCATCCGCAGCAGCGGCAAGCCGTAGGCGTCGCGGTATACCGGGTCCAGATCGAGGTAGTTGCCACGATAAGACTGATGCGCACCATGGGCGTCCATCGACACTTGGTGGGTGTAGTAATCGGCGGTGGCACGTTTCCAGGCACTGCCCCAGGCCGGGGTGCCCGGCGGGTTGGAGGTCCCGGCGATCGGTCGGCTGCCTGCCTGGTTGACCCACATCGGTGAGCCGCCGACGAAGCCGTGAGGCCCGTGATCGAAGTTGTCGGCGTTAAAATCGTCCACCGCCACGCCATTACCACCGGCGCCGATAAAGTTGTTGGTGTGGGTGTCCTTGTCGAAGAACGCCTTGATCGTGGCCATGTTCTGGTAGGCGAAGTTCTTGCCGACTACCCCTTCGCCGCTGATGGGGTCGTAGGGCTTGCCGATGCCGGAGAGCAGCATCAGCCGCACGTTGTGGAACTGGAAGGCGCCGAGGATCACCAGATCCGCCGGCTGTTCGATCTCCCGACCCTGTCCGTCGACATAGGTCACACCGGTGGCCTTGGTCTTGGTGCTGTCGAGGTTGACTCGCAGCACGTGGGAATTGGGCCGCAACTCGAAATTCGGCAACGGTTTGAGCGCCGGCAAAATGTTCACGTTAGGCGATGCCTTGGAGTACATGTAGCAAACGTAACCGCTGCAAAAACCGCAGAAGTTGCAGGGTCCCATCTGCGCGCCATAAGGGTTGGTGTACGGGCCCGAAGTATTCGCCGACGGCAGGTTGTAGGGTTTGTAACCCACGGCGGTGGCCGCTTTCCCAAACAGCTGTGCGGAAACAGTGTTCTTCTGCGATTCCAGCGGGAAATGATTAGAGCGATCCGGGGCATACGGATTACCCCCCTTGCCTTCACCGACCCGTTGACCGTTCACCGTCCAGGCCTGACCCGAGGTGCCGAAGACTTTCTCGGCGTAATCGAAAAATGGCTCCAGCTCTTCATAGCTGACGCCAAAGTCCTGGATGGTCATGTCCTTGGGAATGAAGTTTTTGCCGTAGCGTTCTTCATAGTGGCTGCGCATACGCAACTCGATCGGGTCGACCCGAAAGTGCACGCCGGACCAGTGCAGACCGGCACCACCCACACCGTTACCGGGCAGGAACGCGCCCAATTGGCGGTTCGGCAGTGCGATGTCATTCACGCTATGACGAATGGTGACGGTTTCTTTGGAAATGTCCTGGAATAGTTTTTTACGCACGCTGTAGGTGAGTTCGTCGATCACCTGCGGATAGTTGCCGTCGGGGTAGGTGTCCTGCATGGGGCCGCGCTCCAGTGCGAGCACATTGAGGCCGGCTTCCGTCAGCTCCTTGGCCATGATCGCGCCTGTCCAGCCAAAACCGACGATCACTGCATCGACCTTCTTCATTACCGTTGCCATGCTCACGCCCTCTCGCCGCGAATTGAAACTGCCGGGAAGGGGTATTGCTCGTTGCGTTCCACCCAATCCATGAAATCGGCGCGGGCGCCGGGGAAGCCGATCATGGTCCAGCCGACCATGCCTTTATTGCCGCCGTGGATCGGGTCGCAGAAGAACCCTTCCTTGGTGTTTTGCAGCAGCAGGTTGAAAAAAATCTTTGCCGGGACACTGTCGAACTGAGGTTTACCTGCCTCCAATTGCTTGAGCAAATCGTCTCGGGTAGCGCTGTCTTGCTCAGCAAATACTTTACCGTTGAGCGCTTTCGACCAGGCATCCGTCGCAGCGATGCCCAAGCGATAGATGTCTTTGGGCACCAGTTTGCTCTGCCAGCCCATTTCCGGAACGGCGTCGGCGTTGAACGGCCCTTGCATGAACCACAATGCGCCTGCGGCGTATGGAGTGTTCATCTGGCGGTCGATGTATTCAGGCACACCGGCTTCCAGCGCACCTGGGCCTTGGGCATCGTTCGGGATCAATTGGGCGACGGCAGACTTGATGAATGTCCACTCTTCGGCGGTGAAGTAGCTGGGTTCATACGCAGTGGTGCTGGCGGATGGCTTGTCGGGGCTGACTGGAGCCGCTTCAGGCGCAGCCATCAGGACCGTGCTGCCCAAACCGGTGCTGGCGACGGTGACCACCGGGATCAAGGTCAGGGATTTGCGCAAAAACTCACGCCGCGGGTTGTCTCGATCTTGATCAGACATGGGGGGGCACCTCATCAGGCAATAATGGTTGTCAGCCGTTTCGTCGAACGACTTTTCGTTTTGACAGCAAATGCGGGTCGTGGAAGACCGGGGGAAATGCAGCGCTTCTGCAAACTTTGGAAACAAATGATAGCAGGCTAAGTATCAAGTTGAATCGATTCAGCTAAAAACTTAGGGATTGCAGGCAGGGAGGGGGGTCATCGATACCACCTTCCACCCCGTCAAAGGGTGGAAGGTGGGTTTAACTCAGTGCTGTTCGTCCGGCTTTTTCTTCAGCTTCGGGTTCGGGAAGAACTGCACGGCCTGAACCTTGACATCAGGCGCTTTCAGCGCCGAAGTGTTGACTCGTGTGCCCAACTCCTTGGGCACCGACAGACCTTGTTCATTCAGCGTGTCCGAATAACCGCAGGCCACGCACTCGCGATGCGGGACTTGGTCTTCGTTCCACATCATCAACTTGTCCGGCTCGCTGCAAGCCGGGCAGACCGCCCCGGCGATAAAGCGTCTTTTGGTAATCACAGGATCCTCGCTCATGCGGCCGCGACCTCACTCAGGCCGCTGTGGCGCAAGAGTGCGTCAATCGACGGTGGCCGTCCCCGGAAGTCGACGAACAGCACCATCGGTTCTTGGGAACCGCCCCGCGCCAGGATCGCCTCGCGGAACGCGCGACCGGTGTCGGCATTGAGCACGCCGTCTTCTTCGAATTTCGAGAAAGCATCCGCCGACAGCACTTCCGCCCATTTGTAGCTGTAGTAGCCCGCCGCGTAACCGCCGGCGAAGATGTGGGCGAAGCTGTTCGGGAAACGGTTGTAGGCCGGCGGGCGCATGACCGAGACCTCGTCGCGCACACCTTCGAGCACTTGCAACACACTGCGTCCGTCGCCGTGGGTGGCATGCAGTTCGAAGTCGAACAGCGAGAATTCCAGCTGGCGAACCATCATCAGGCCGGACTGGAAGTTCTTCGCCGCGAGCATTTTTTCCAGCAGGTCCTGAGGCAGCGGCTCGCCGGTTTCGTAATGACCGGAGATCAGCGCCAGGCCTTCCGGCTCCCAGCACCAGTTTTCCATGAACTGGCTTGGCAGCTCGACCGCATCCCAGGCTACGCCGTTGATGCCGGATACGCCGGCATGCTCGACGCGGGTCAGCAGGTGATGCAAGCCGTGACCGAATTCGTGGAACAGCGTAGTCACTTCATCATGGGTCAGCAGCGCAGGCTTGCCGCTGTCGGCCGGGGTGAAGTTGCACACCAGATTGGCCACCGGACTCTGCAGTACACCTTCGGCGGTGCGGCGACGATCACGGGCGCCGTCCATCCAGGCACCACCGCGCTTGTTGGCGCGGGCGTAGAGGTCAAAAAAGAAACGACCGACGTGCTGGCCGTTTTCCTTGATTTCGAACAGGCGAACATCCGGGTGCCAGGTGTCGAAGCCTTTCTGCTCGGCGATTTCAATGCCGTACAGACGCTGGACGATGGCGAACAGGCCGCCCAGCACTTTGTCGATCGGGAAGTAGGCGCGAAGGGCTTCCTGGGCAACGCTGTAGCGCTGCTCGCGGAGTTTTTCACCGTAGAAACCGCTGTCCCAGCTTTGCAGGTCCGGGCAGCCTTGTTCGGCGGCATAGGCTTTGAGCTGTTCCAGATCCTGGGCGGCGAACGGCTTGCTGCGCTTGGCCAGATCGCGCAGGAAACTGATGACCTGGTCGCTGGATTCGGCCATTTTGGTGGCCAGGCTCAGCTCCGAAAAACTGGCGAAACCCAGGAGTCTGGCCAGTTCCTGACGCAGGTCGAGGATTTCTTCCATGACCGGGCCGTTATCGTTCTGACCGGCATTCGGGCCTTGGTCCGACGCACGGGTGCAGTAGGCAGCGTAGACTTCTTCGCGCAGGCTGCGGTCCTGGGCGTAGGTCATTACCGCGTAGTAGCTCGGGAATTCCAGGGTGATCAGCCAGCCATCCAGGTCTTTCGCCTGGGCCGCGGCAGCCATTTGGGCCTTGGCCGAATTGGTCAGGCCAGCGAGGGTGGCTTCATCGGTGACGTGCTTGGTCCAGGCCTGGGTCGCGTCGAGCAACTGGTTGGAGAAGCGGCTGCCCAGCTCCGACAATTTGCTCTGCACTTCGGCATAACGCTTTTGTTCGGCTTCAGGCAGGTCGATACCCGACAGGCGGAAGTCACGCAGAGAGTGTTCCAGAATGGTTTTCTGCGCCACATCGAAACCGGCCGCTTCCGGGCTGTTGGCCAGCGCTTCGAAGGCCTCGAACAGCTCGCGATTCTGGCCCAGCTCGGTGGAGTAGGCGCTCAAGGCGGGCAGGCAGGACTCATAGGCTTCACGCAATTCGGCGCTGTTGCACACAGCATTCAGGTGGCTGACCGGGCTCCAGGCCGCGCCGAGGCGATCGTTGAGTTCATCCATTGCCAGCACCAGGCCGGCCCAGGTCGGTTGTTTACCCTCGGTTTTGAGGATCTCGATAATGGCGGCGCGGTTGTCAGCCAGGATCTGTTCAATGGCCGGTTGCACGTGCTCGGCACGGATCGCCGAGAACGGCGGCAGGTCGTAGGACTGCAAAAGAGGGTTGTTCACGCTCACGGTTGGCACCTTGGCTGGAAGAAACATGCTGGAAGAAACATAGCCCCATCTTAATTACAATCGACGTCGACCGCAGCTATCAGCAATAGAGAGAGAGCCTATCGTGACCCTTCGCAAGTATCAGAACCACACGCCGCTGCTCGGTAAAGGCGCTTTTGTCGACCGCTCGGCGGTGGTGATCGGCGACGTTGAAATCGGCGACGACAGCTCGATCTGGCCGCTGACAGTGATCCGTGGCGACATGCATCGCATCCGTGTAGGTGCGCGCACCAGTGTCCAGGACGGCTGCGTGCTGCACATCACCCATGCCGGCCCGTTCAATCCTGATGGCTTCCCGTTGCTGATCGGCGATGACGTGACCATCGCGCATAAAGTCATGCTTCATGGTTGCACCGTGGGTAGCCGGGTCCTGATTGGCATGGGCAGCATCGTGATGGATGGCGCGGTGGTGGAAGATGACGTGATCATCGGCGCCGGCAGCCTGGTACCGCCTGGCAAGCGCCTGGAAAGCGGTTTCCTCTACGTGGGCAGCCCGGTGAAACAGATCCGTACGCTGACCGACAAGGAAAAAGCCTTTTTCACCTACAGCGCGGCGAATTACGTAAAGCTCAAGGACCTGCATCTGGCCGAAGGCTACGACCAGATCTAGGCTCCTGTTAACGGAAAGCGTCCCGCTATTGCTCAGGAATTTTCATGCATTACCAAACCGTTTTATTCGACCTTGATGGCACCCTGACCGATCCGCGGGAGGGCATTACCCGTTCGATCCAGTTTGCCCTGAGCAAATTGGGGGTCGATGAACCTGATCTGACCAAACTCGAACACTTTATCGGCCCGCCGTTGTTGCAGGCGTTCATGCAGTTCTACGATTTCGACGAGCCCAAGGCCTGGGAAGCGGTCAACTTCTATCGCGAACGCTTCAAGGTCACCGGCCTTTACGAGAACCGCGTATTCGACGGCGTCACGCCGTTGCTGGAAACCCTCGGCGGGCAAGGGCGACAGCTGTACATCGCGACCTCCAAACCCTGGATCTTCGCCCGGGAAATCGCCAGGCACTTCGACTTTGCGAAACACTTCAAGGTGATCTACGGCAGCGAACTGGACGGGACCCGTACCAATAAAGTCGAGCTGATCGCCCATCTGCTGGCCGAAGAAGACCTGGACCCAAGCAACACCTTGATGATCGGCGATCGTAAACACGACCTGATCGGCGCGCGGAGCAATGGGCTGGATGCCGCGGCGGTGGGCTACGGATTTGGTAGCCGTGAAGAGCTGAGCGCAGAAGCGCCGGCCTATCACTTTGAAACGCTGGATGAGTTGCATCAGGCGTTTTTGCAGCGTTAGTTAAATTGCCTGCGCGAGCAAGCCCGCTCCCACAGGTCCGAGTCGAATACAAATTATGTGAACGACCGAACTCCTGTGGGAGCGAGCCTGCTCGCGAAGAGGCCCGTTCAGCCACTGAAGCTTTATGATTTAGCCAAAACCTCCAACGCCGCCTTACGCTTTTCAACCGGCAGAGTCCCCAGCTTCTCGGCCGCCGCATAAAATTTCACCCAATCCCCGCCCACCTGCCGGAACAACACCGCAAACGCCGGCACCCGTTCGTCATACAACCCAAACGGTAACAGCCGGGCATTGTTCATCGGCGCATTGATCCAGGCATCGTAGCGATTGTCCCCCGCCCATTGGCTGTCTCGCAGCAGTCGATAATTACCTCGCAAGCGCTCGAACGTTGCCGCCTTGCGTTGACGCATCTGGTAGGCAGGTAGCGGCAGGGCGTACAGCCATTCGAGCTGCCTGCGGGTGTCCAGAATCAATTGAAGGAATTGCTCGCGTCGCTGCACCTGTACGCCGTCGTCCGGCGCCAGGCCTCGGAATGCGCGCCATTGGCGAGTGCCTTCCTGTTCGACGAAAGAGGCGAAAGACTCGTTGAACTCGGTGTCGTCCTTCACATACAAGCGCTGATGCGCCAGTTCGTGAAAGATCAATGTCGCCAGCCGCTCGTCGCCCCAACCCATCATCGAACTGATGATCGGATCGTTGAACCAGCCGAGCGTCGAATAGGCCTCGACACCGCCGATCGACACGTCCATACCTTGCAGTCGTTGCAAGGCCGCTTCACCGCGGGCTGCGCCCTGGCTGTAGTAACCGCGATAGGCGACGCAACCGGCAATGGGGAAACAATGGTTCTGCGGCGTCAGGGAAAACTCTGGCGTGGCAAACACATTCCAGACGACGAATGGCCGGCCAATGTCGGCGTATAGACGATAGCTCTGATTGTCCGGCAGGTGCAGATGTTGGCTGGCGAACGTCCGGGCCTTTTGTGATTGCGTCAGGTGCGCACGCAATTGCTGATCGCGACCGGGATCGGCAATCACGCTGGAAACCGGCTCCCGTGCCCGCAGCAGTTGCAGCTGACCACTGGCCAATTGACCGTAATAGCTGACGCTCGCGCAACCGTTGAGCAACAAAAACAACACGCCCGGAAACAAAATGCGTAAAACGCGATCAAGTAACCCAAGGCTTGGAAGCGGCCTGATCAAAATGAATCATCCCTGGAAAGTCTGCCCACAAGACTATCCCGCCTGACTGGAGCTCCGCTATGCGCACGTTGATGCTGACAGGAAGCCTGTTGTTGCTGACAGGTTGTGCCGGATTCGGATTACCTCGCCATGATCCGGCCCAAGCGTGGATCGACCTGGATTCGCAGCAAGAAGATACAGCGCTGCAAGCGCTGGAAGTCGATGACAAGGCCGCCGCCGACAAGCGCTACTTCGAGGTTCATCCCGGTAGCCATGAGTTGACGGTGCGCTACCAGTTCCCTGTCGCGCCAACCAATATCGGTCCCGATGCCGAGCCGCTATGGCGTGATTGTCAGTTGAACGTGAAATTCAAGGAATTCAACGCTGGCGAGCGGTATCAGCTGCAAGCCGGGAATATCGGTTTCCGGCCGTGGGCAAAGCTCTATGATCAACAGCGAAAAGTGATTGGCCAAGGGACACCGGCTGGCTGCCAACGCACCTGATCGGCGTTATCCTGAAGGACCCCATCCTTGGGAATTCATCATGCGCAGGTCCATGCTATTACTGGCTGCAAGTGTCGTTGCCGGCTGCCAGAGCCCCTTGCCGGCGGTTAATCCGCAGATGGCCTGGGTCGAGTTTTCTATACCGTTCCCCAACGACAAATTGTTGATGGCCGAACGATTGGACAAGCAGCGATTGCGCGACGGGCGTTTTTTCCAGGTCACCCCCGGTAGCCATGAGCTGATCGTTCGATTCGACTTCGAAGTGCCCGGAGGGGGCGGGGGCTTGAGTATGATGAGCGGTCCCACGGAACGGTTGTGTTACCTGACCATCCACTATGATCATTTCGAAGCCGGCCAGCGTTATGTGCTGGAAGGCCGTTCAATCGCCTTCACTCCCGGTGCTCGCCTGTACAACGCCAAGCGTGAAATCGTCGCTGAAGACCGAGAGTCCTATTGCCTCCTGTGAGGTGAATCAGCGGTCATTCTTCTGGTAGATGATTTTCCTGGTGCCGCCTTCACACGTACCAACGACCATGTTCTGATCGTGCACTTCATCGTTGGTGACAATTTCCAGGGTGTAGGAGGAGACGTTATTGGCCTGGATTTTGGCCTCGATCTCGGCCTTGAGTTCTTCACACGATTTCGGTGCCGCCAGGGCCGATGTGGCCAGCGCGCTACAGATGATCGCCAAGGCAAAACGTTTCATGGTTGAAGCTCCTTTGAGGCAGCGCGCACGTAGATGCGTTTTTGCTGCTGTCATTTATTCGACCACAGTTTTATCAGTCAATTTTGTTGTAGCCCAAAAAAGATCGCAGTCTTCAGCAGCGCCTACGGGGTCACTCGATCCCTGTAGGAGCTGCCGAAGGCTGCGATCTTTATCGTGCAACAGAGATCTAGCTGACCAGCGTCGCATCCAGGCTGATCTTCGCATTCAGCACCTTGGACACCGGGCAGCCTTCTTTGGCCTTGTTGCTCAATTCCTCGAACTGCGCCTGACTCGCCCCGGGAATTTTAGCCTTAAGGATCAATTTCACTGCCGTGATCGCAAAACCGCCCTCCACCTGGTCCAGAGTGACCTCGGCATTGGTATCGATGCTGTCAGCCTTGAGACCGGCATCGCCGAGTATCATTGAAAACGCCATGGAAAAGCAGCCCGCATGTGCTGCACCGATCAGCTCTTCCGGATTGGTGCCCTTGCCGCCTTCGAAACGCGCCTTGAAGCCATAGGGTGCTTCTTTGAGTACACCGGTTTCCGTGGAAATCGAGCCGATGCCGGTTTTCAGATCACCTTCCCAATGAGCCGATGCTTTCTTCGTGATAGCCATGTCTGCCTCCTCAAGATCCGGCGCGAATCGTCGCGCCTTCGTGGTTTTCGGTTGCTAGGGTTCTGAGGATAGACGGTGGTGCAAAGTTCACCGATTTCTAATTGATGCCTCATTTTGCAGGAATTTTGTCTGCGCTATTGAAACTCGGGTATATGCCCTCATTGCATGAAGCACGCTTATGGATTCGGCAGGTTTTCGTTTGTAAGAAAAAACCTGCGCCCTCAATTGGAGAAGCAGGCTTATGAAACGACTGTCCGACATCAAATTCTCGACCCTCGATCTGGTGCCCGTGCGAGAGAACGGCAGTGCGGCCCAATCGCTGCGCAATTCCCTGGACCTGGCGCAGCACGTCGAGAAGTTCGGCTACAACCGCTTCTGGGTCGCCGAGCACCACAATATGGATGGCATTGCCAGCTCGGCGACCTCGGTGCTGCTGGGTTATCTGGCCGGCGGCACATCGACCATTCGTGTCGGCTCGGGCGGTGTGATGTTGCCCAACCACGCCCCGCTGGTCATCGCGGAGCAGTTCGGCACGCTTGAAAGTCTGTACCCGGGCCGAATCGATCTGGGCTTGGGCCGTGCTCCCGGTTCCGATCAAATGACTGCTCGCGCGTTGCGCCGTGAACGCTCCGGTAGCGCTGACGAATTCCCGGAAGACGTGACCGAACTGATGCGCTACCTCGGCCCACGCACCCCGGACCAGCGAATTATCGCTATGCCGGGCACCGGCACCAATGTCCCGGTCTGGTTGCTGGGTTCGAGCCTGTTCAGTGCCCAACTGGCCGGTGAGCGCGGTTTGCCCTACGCCTTCGCTTCCCATTTCGCACCGCGTTTCATGCATGAGGCGATTCGCGTCTACCGCAACCACTTCAAGCCTTCCGCAGTATTGGACAAGCCCTACGTGATGCTTGGCGTACCCTTGGTAGCCGCCGACACCGACGAGCAGGCCGACTATCTGGCGACTTCGGTCTACCAGCGGATTCTCGCGTTGATGCGTGGCCAGAGCCTGGTGCAACGGCCGCCAGTGAAAACCATGGACGGCCTGTGGCTGCCTCATGAGAAGGAAGCGGTCGGAGATTTCCTCGGCCTGGCTATGGTCGGCAGCCCGCAGAAGATCCGCGCCAAACTGGAAGTGCTGATCGAGCAGACCCAGGCGGACGAGCTGATATTCACTTGTGACCTGTACGAACATGCCGATCGGGTGCATTCCTATGAACTGTTGGCGCAGGTCATGAAGGGCTGACGCTTGAGCCGCGCCCACAAAAAGCCGACGTCAATGCGTCGGCTTTTTTATATTTCGTGGGCATCAGCCTATCTCTTGTAGACAATTACCTTGGAGCCCTTTTCGCACGTGCCGACGACTTTTCCCCCGGCAGCATCGTCTTTATCGACGATTTCCAGCGAATAACCAGCAACACCCTTGGCATCAAGTTTTGCGGCAATCTCAGCTTTCAGCTCTTCGCACGACTTGACCTCGGCAAAGGCCGTACTCGCAAGGCTCAGCAAACCCACCGCTAAAATAAACTTCTTCATAGATCGCATTCTCTGGTCGGATCAATAGGGGGCATCCGGCTATCAGCCGGATGTTCTTGTGTAGCGCATAGCCAATCCCTATGGCACTCGGCCAGCAAGCTTGTTCCGAAGGCTAGCTCAAACTCAGCTGCTCGCAATCCGGAACCCGACCTTGAGCGTCACCTGGAAATGGGCGGCCTTGCCGTCCTGGATGTGCCCGCGGGTTTCGGTCACCTCGAACCATTCCATGTACTTGAGACTTTTATTGGCTTCGGCCAAGGCGTTGTTGATGGCGTCTTCAATGCTGCTGGCGGATGAGCCGACCAGCTCGACTTTTTTGTAGGTGTGATGATCTGTCATGGCGTTCTCCTCAGGGTTTGAATACAGCCTAGCAGTGATTTTCTTATTACTTCTGTCGGCTAATCCGACGTTGAAGTTCAGATTTACTGCACTTTCTCGAACCCCTGAAGTCCCAACCAACACACGCAACTCAACCAATGCAGGAGAGCCACCATGGCCACCACTTCTTTACGTAAAGCCTCATTGCAAAGCATGGAAGCCGAGATCGAGAGTTTGCTCAAGTCTCTGGAAAGCCTTAAGGACGACGCCTCGGACGAGTCGCGTAAAACCCTTAAAGTGTTGAAAACAAACGCCGAAAACGCGCTGAAGCATTCTCGCCATCTGCTCAGCGATGCGTACGAAGAAGTCAAAGTCAAAACCCGCGAAACCGGGATTGCCACACGGGACTACGCCCAGGAACACCCTTGGACTACAGCGGGTGTCGCTGTTGGTGCGCTGGGTTTGCTCGCTGCTTATCTGCTGTTCAAGCGCGGCGAATGATCTGTTTGGCGCAGTTCGTTCTTGAGCCACTGCGCCAACTGCCGGGCGCGCCCGTCCGCGGCGCGCTTGGGTAGCCACAACGCCAGTTGCGCCGGGGTTTCGCTGAAGCCCCAGGGCGCGACCAGGCGGCCGGCCTTCAAGTCCTCGGCCACCAGCGGTTCAGGGGCAATCGCCACGCCCAGCCCCGCCACTGCCGCTTCCAGCAAGTAATACAAATGCTCGAACCCCTGACCTAATTTCAACGCTTTGGCGTCGATTCCACTTTGTTGCGCCCAACTGGGCCAAGCTTGTGGGCGAGAGGTGGTGTGCAGCAATGGCTCCTCCAGCAGCGCTGTGGCCGGTGCTTCCTGCAATCGTTCATAGCCGGCAAATCGCGGGCTCATGACCGGGCCAATCCGCTCGCTCGCCAATTCATAGACCTGCATGTCCGCCGGCCAAGGTGGCTCGGCAAACACCAGCAGGGCATCCAGCCCCGGCCGGCGAGGATCGAGATCGCCTTCACCGGCCGATAGATGCAGGCGCAAGTCCGGCAGGTCTGAATTCAGCCTTCCCAAGCGCGGAATGAACCAGCGGGCCAGCAAGCTGCCTGAGCAGCCGAGTACAAACGGCGCGTCGGCGGTGCTTTGGGTCAGCTCTGCGCACACCGTACGCAAACGCTCGAACGCTTCAGCGCTGGCGTCTCGCAATCGAACCCCGGCATCTGTGAGTTTAAGGCCGCGTCCATCCTTGATGAAAAGACTCACCCCAAGGTGTTCTTCGAGCAGCTTGAGTTGACGGCTGACTGCGCCATGGGTGACGTGCAGTTGTTCGGCGGCCTGACTGACGCTGTTCAGGCGGGCGGTGGCTTCAAAGGCACGCAATGCGTTCAGCGGGGGAAGGTCATGGCTCATGGGATCTGTGAGTTTTCCTGACAGGTTATGGCAATCTTATCGGTTTTCAGCTTCAGGCGTGAGGGGTAGAGTTAAGCCCATTGTCATCTCACGCATTCAACTGGAGCGACCCATGACCCAGACTAATCTGCGTAACGGCCCCGACGCCAACGGCCTGTTTGGCGCGTTCGGCGGCCGCTACGTCGCCGAAACCCTGATGCCGTTGATCCTCGATCTGGCCCGCGAATACGAAGCGGCCAAGGAAGATCCGGCATTCAAAGAGGAATTGGCCTACTTCCAGCGCGATTACGTCGGACGTCCCAGTCCGCTCTACTTCGCTGAGCGTCTTACAGAGTTCTGTGGCGGCGCGAAGATTTACCTGAAGCGCGAAGAGCTGAACCACACCGGCGCGCACAAGATCAACAACTGCATCGGCCAGATCCTGCTGGCGCGGCGCATGGGCAAAAAACGCATCATCGCCGAAACCGGCGCTGGCATGCACGGCGTGGCGACGGCCACCGTCGCCGCGCGTTTCGGCCTCGATTGCGTGATCTACATGGGCACCACCGACATCGAACGCCAGCAGGCCAACGTGTTCCGCATGAAGCTGCTGGGCGCCGAAGTGATCCCGGTGGTGGCCGGGACTGGCACCTTGAAGGATGCGATGAACGAAGCGCTGCGTGACTGGGTCACCAACGTCGACAGCACTTTCTACTTGATCGGCACCGTGGCCGGTCCGCATCCTTACCCGGCCATGGTTCGCGACTTCCAGGCCGTCATCGGCAAGGAAACCCGTGACCAGCTGCAAGCCCAGGAAGGTCGCCTGCCGGACAGCCTGGTGGCCTGCATCGGCGGTGGGTCCAATGCCATGGGCCTGTTCCATCCGTTCCTCGACGACGACAGCGTCGAAATCATCGGTGTTGAAGCCGCCGGTCACGGCATCGAAACCGGCAAGCACGCCGCCAGCCTGAACGGCGGCGTGCCGGGTGTACTCCACGGTAACCGGACGTTCCTGCTGCAGGACGACGATGGTCAGATCATCGACGCCCACTCGATTTCCGCCGGCCTCGACTATCCAGGCATCGGCCCGGAACACGCCTGGTTGCATGATATCGGCCGCGTCCAGTACACCTCGGTGACCGACGACGAAGCCCTCGACGCGTTCCACAAATGCTGCCGCCTGGAAGGGATTATTCCTGCACTGGAAAGCGCCCATGCCCTGGCCGAAGTGTTCAAACGCGCACCGACCCTGCCCAAAGATCACCTGATGGTGGTCAACCTGTCCGGTCGTGGCGACAAAGACATGCAAACCGTGATGCACCACATGGAACAATCAAAGCAGGAGAAACACTGATGAGCCGCCTGCAAACGCGTTTTGCCGAACTCAAGGAACAGAACCGTGCCGCCCTGGTGACTTTCGTGACCGCTGGCGACCCGAGCTACGACACTTCCCTGGCGATCCTCAAAGGCTTGCCCGGTGCTGGCGCCGACGTGATCGAGTTGGGCATGCCTTTCACCGATCCGATGGCAGATGGCCCGGCGATCCAGCTGGCGAACATCCGTGCGCTGGGGGCCAGGCAGAACCTGACGAAAACCCTGCAAATGGTTCGCGAGTTCCGTGCAGGCAATACCGACACGCCGCTGGTGTTGATGGGCTATTTCAACCCGATTCACATGTATGGCGTGCCACGTTTCATTGCCGACGCCAAAGAGGCCGGTGTTGACGGCCTGATCGTGGTCGATCTGCCACCTGAGCATAACGGCGAGTTGTGCGATCCGGCTCAGGCTGCGGGTATCGACTTCATTCGTCTGACTACGCCGACCACCGATGACGTGCGCTTGCCAACCGTTTTGAACGGCAGTTCCGGTTTCGTTTACTACGTGTCTGTTGCCGGTGTGACCGGTGCGGGCGCGGCAACGCTGGAACACGTTGAAGAAGCGGTTGCCCGTCTGCGTCGCCATACTGATCTGCCGATCAGCATCGGCTTCGGCATCCGTACACCGGAGCAAGCCGCGTCCATCGCGCGTCTGGCGGACGGTGTGGTGGTGGGTTCGGCGTTGATCGATCACATCGCGAACGCGTCGACACCGGATCAGGCGATTGATGGCGTGTTGAGTCTTTGCGCGGCGCTGGCGGACGGCGTGCGTCAAGCCCGCGTCAGCTAGAGATAATGTTGCAGGTTTTCGGAACAGATGATTGTGGCGAGGGAGCTTGCTCCCGCTGGGGCGCGAAGCGGCCCTGATATCGACCGGGGGCCGCGGACGACGGCTTCGCCGCCGAACGGGAGCAAGCTCCCTCGCCACAGAAGAGCCCTGCACAGAGGAACACTCCACAGGGGCGCTTCCTCTCGCATGGATAACCCCTATCTCAAGGCAACTCCAACCCACCCGCTGCCTTGTGTAATTTGCGTAAATGCTCGCCAACCTGCTTCAGGTTGGCTTCATTAGCGGCCATCTCGGTCGCCCGGCTCGGTTCGAGCAGCGCCCTCACTTCCTTGTCCAGATCCCCCGTCAATGCCTGAAGTTGTTTCTGCCGCAAGCTGCTTTCCGATTCCAGACGCTGCCATTCATTCGGCTGCGGCAAGCCATACCCGCCAGTGCCGAGTAGCTCCGCCGGACGACTGAGGAAGCCACTGTTGGCGAGAATCTGCTGCAAGGTCGCGTTAGCCTTATCCATGCCGCCGTTTTTCAGTTCTCGGGCGCCCAGGTAGCGCTGTTTTACTTCGTCCTGGGCCAACACCAATTGCTGGCGGAAGGCGGCCTGTTCCAATAACAGCAATGCAGCACTGGTGCGCAGATCGGCCTGGTTGATCCATTGCCGACGTTCTTCAGCCTTCAATGCCAGCCAGTCTTCGACCTTTTCCTGCTTGATCGGCAGGTGCTTCTTCAGCACTTCGAACATCGCTTGATAACGATCGCGGAAGGAGTCGAAGCGATAGCCCAGGCGCAGCGCTTCGCGGGGATCGTCCAGCACGGTGGTATCCGCCAGTCCGCGACCCTTGAGTACTTCCAGCAAACCGTTGGGCATGATGCTGTCCAGCCCGACCAGCTGCGAATTGTTAGTGCCGCTGCGCAACAGTTTCAGTCCTTCTACCGCGCAGTTATTGGACAGGAAGAAATAGTTTCCGTCGTAGCTCCAGTGCATCTCGGCGGCATGTTCAACCACGTTTTCGATTTCGTTGCGCGACAGGTTTAGCGGCACCGAGGCCAGGCTGCGCAGTTCGGTCTTGGTGTACTCGTCGATCACCTGAGCCAGCGGCAGGACAAACAGGCGCGACGGGTATTTACCCACCAGGCCGTCCCAGCTCGACAGCTGCACATCACCGACGAAGGCGCGGTAGGACAGCACCAGATGCTGATCCAGATCCAGCCGGCAATCCGGTCCGCGTGGCCGGCCGGGTGCGCAGATCACCAGGCGCAACATGCTGTGGCCCCAGCGGCTGACCCAATTCTGATTGGCTTCGGCCAGCAGATAGTCGACGGCGTACACCCGTTCCGGGTCGACCTGGCCCAGAGGTTGTTTGGCGAAGTCGTTGCCGGCGTTGAGAAACGCAAAGGATTTGCCGCAGGTGTCTTTGGCGGCGGGCGCCCAGCCGAAATGTTCCTGGTAGTAGCGGTACAGCGCAGGACGGCGACAAGCGTAGCTCGGGTCGAGCAGGAAATATTCCATGTTGACCGCGACGAACTCCTTGGGGCTGCTCGTCTCATAGATGTCCGGGCTGCGGGCAATTTGTCGATTGTACTGTTCGCGCTCGCCACGGCGGCCGACGTACTGCGGCCAGCCGGCGAGGTCGAGCAGACGCGGGTCGTCGCTGAGGGTAAAGCGTCGATCGGCCTGACCGCGACATTGATCGGGCATGCCGATCAGCCCCGAGCTGCTGTTACGCCGGGTGCAGCGCTGAATCAGCGTGCGCTCCGCGTCCGGCCACAGGCGTGAGCGGTCATAGATGTGGGTGAGTTCGTGCAGCACCGTGGCGAGCATTTCCCTGCGCACAGTGCCATGGGGGCGATAAGTTTTCTTTGTCGCAGCGCTGCCGTCGGTGAGGCTGGCGAGCAGGTTGCGATTCAAGTCGAGTTCGGACACTAGCGACGCCTGACCGTAGGCATCGCCTGGCATCTCATTGGTCCAGCCGACGTCGATTCTGCGGTCGAGTTGCTCGATGAAGCGCGGCGGCAATGCCTGCATGGCCTCATCGAGCAGCGCCTGACTGGCCTGCTGCTGTGCGGGGCTCAGCCCCTGGGGCTTGAGCTGTAATTGCAGGCCAGCCTGGGCCGTGTTGCCCAGCAGCAACAGGACCCCGGCCAACAGCCAGGCGACAGGCGACATCACAGTGCGAGGATGGCTTCGGCGAGCACCTGATCACTGGCGTCCCGGGCTTC
The DNA here is from genome assembly GCF_059695635.1 of Pseudomonas sp. LBUM1674. Classification (NCBI taxonomy): domain Bacteria; kingdom Pseudomonadati; phylum Pseudomonadota; class Gammaproteobacteria; order Pseudomonadales; family Pseudomonadaceae; genus Pseudomonas; species Pseudomonas sp. LBUM1674. Next base: position 102,010 of record NZ_CP166779.1, read on the forward strand.
TGGCACGCGGGTGCGCAATGTGTCGAAGGCAGCTTCCAGGTGTGCACCGCGAATTTCACCTTCGCTGGCAACGAAGCTGGCGGCATCGTCGTGGGCTTCGCGGATGATTTTCGAATCGCGAATGGACGTGGTGGTGTCGGATGTGAAATCAATGGTGCGCCGGGAGGCATCGATAATGATGTTACTGGTGGCGACCAGGGTGTGCGCCTGGGTCACGTCGGCCAACAACAACAGGCCAAGGGCAGCAGCAATCAGGGGGCTACGCATGGAACGACTCCGCAGATAAGGATAACTATTGGACGAGAATTGCCTGCGCCAGTTCAAGGTCGCTTGCATGAAGTTTTGGTTGGGCGCCGCGCAGATAGACCAGGGCAGCCTCCAGTTGCGCGCCCCGCAGTTCGCCGTCACTGGCAACGAACGCCGCAGCGTCATCCTGTGCGGCGAGTAGCAACTTACGATCGAAGGGGGCGGCGGACACCATGGTTGTGGCGTAGCCGGTGGCGACGATGCCTTGTGTCGACAGGTTGAAGGCGTCGTAGGCATGGGCCGAGCCCACCCAGCAAGCTGTCGCGAAAAACGGAGTGATCAACAGATTTGAAAGAAAACGCATGAGACTCGATAGCTGTAAACGAGTCCCAAGGCTAGCGCAACGCCCGGTCTAGAGCCAGCGTTGAAACATTGGGACACGACGCGCGTGTCCCGGGTGAACGGCGACACTTAGATCGTCAGGATGGCCTGGGCCAGTTGCGCATCCGTGGCGCTCAGTTGAGGAGCCTGTTGGCGAATGTGGTCGAGGGCGCTTTCCAGTTTCACGCCACGGATGGCGCCTTCACTGGCGACGAAGCTGGCGGCGTCGTCACGGGCAGCACGCACGATTTTGTCATCGCGGAAGGAAGAAGTGACATCGGAGGTCGCATCGGACGTGGCCTTGAGTGCGCCGACGACGGCATCGGTGGTCACGATGAAGCTGGTGGCGTGGGCATTGGCTGCCACGGCAAGCAGGGCTGCAGCGCTGAGCAAACGAAGACGGGACATGATGTAACTCCTTTGGTGAACCGATTGGGGATGGCGCAGTGTCTGGAGATCAGACGCCTGTGGGATAGCGATCGCCACGTTCTGGTTGAATATTAGGCTGGTGAGTAGGGATTCGAACAGCCCATATAGAAGAAACCAGAAGTGTACTGGTAAAAATTAATAACAGCTAAACTGTACTGGTATGGGTTTTCAGGGCCCTGAAACGACAAAACCCGTCGCGGTTTCCCACGACGGGTCTTGTTTGTTCAATTCGGGTTGCTGGCGGTGGACCCTACAGGTCAGAGCCAGCGACGCTACTTAGCGCCAGAACGGCTTGCTCAGCTCTTCGTAGCGTTGGGCTTCGCTGATCCCGGCGTCAGCCAGCAGACGCGAATCCAGACGAGCCAGTTGATGGCGGCTGGAGATGCGGCGCTGCCACAACATCAGGTTGGCGAGAACGCGCAGAGGCATGGAAGCCTGGGTTTTTGCAGTGGTGTCTTCGAAGAACAGTTCGGAACTGAGTGTACGTTCCATGGTTAGCATCCTTCCGCTTGTGGCGGGATTAGGTAGTGGTTTAACTGATGCCAATGATCCTCTTGTTTGGCCAGTCCCTGTAGATACAGTTCACCTGTATTGTGAGGGACCAGTTAACTGTTAATAGGCGGTGTACTGGTCAAAATTGAGGCAACTGTACCTATCCGCACTGACATGGTGCGTATTTGAAGCTTTTGTTCGGAAAGGTGGGGAAATCTTGTAGGAAAAGACCGGTACAGCAGTACAGTTTTAATCATATTTCTGCTTGGCAATAGCAGGCTGACGAAACTGTGTTTGCGTCAGCCGCTATCTGTATCCCCTCACACGGCAAGCATGCGCCCGGTTTCTTCGAGGTTCATGTGCCAGCTCAGTGCGTCGCGCAGGATATGCGGGGTATGGCCGCCGATTGCGCACGCGGCGGTGAAGTAGTCATCCAGCGCCTGGCGATAGTCGGGGTGCACGCAATTGTCGATGATGACGCGAGCCCGCTCCCGCGGAGCCAGACCACGCAGGTCGGCCAGTCCGACCTCGGTGACGAGGATGTCGACGTCATGCTCGGTGTGGTCGACGTGGCTGACCATGGGCACCACGCTGGAGATCGCGCCGCCCTTGGCGATCGACTTGGTGACAAAGATTGCCAGGTGCGCGTTGCGCGCGAAGTCACCCGAGCCGCCGATCCCGTTCATCATCCGCGTGCCGCAGACATGGGTGGAGTTGACGTTGCCGTACAAGTCGAATTCCAGCGCGGTGTTGATGCCGATGATGCCGAGCCTGCGCACCACCTCAGGGTGGTTGGAGATTTCCTGCGGGCGCAGGACCAGCTTGTCCTTGTAGCGCTCCAGGTTGCCGAAAACGTCGGTATTGCGACGCGCCGACAACGTGATCGAACTGCCCGACGCAAAGCTCAGCTTGCCGGCATCGATCAGGTCGAAGGTCGAGTCCTGCAGCACTTCGGAGTACATGGTGAGGTCTTCGAAGGGTGAATCGATCAAACCGCACATCACCGAATTGGCGATGGTGCCGATCCCGGCTTGCAGCGGGCCAAGCTTGTTGGTCATGCGTCCGGCCGCCACTTCCTGCTTGAAGAAGTCGATCAGGTGATCGGCAATGGCCTGGGTATCAACATCCGGCGGCAACACGGTGGAAGGCGAGTCGGACTGGTTGGTGATGACGATTGCGACGATTTTTTCCGCCGGGATCGGGATGGCAGTGCTGCCAATCCGGTCGTCAACTTTCACCAGCGGGATCGGCGTGCGAGTCGGGCGATAAGTCGGAATATAGATGTCGTGCAGACCTTCCAGGTTCGGGTTGTGCGCCAGGTTGATCTCAACGATGACCTGTTTGGCAAAAATCGCAAAGCTGGCCGAGTTGCCGACCGAAGTGGTCGGTACGATATGGCCCTGCTCGGTGATCGCCACGGCCTCGATCACCGCGATGTCCGGCAGCTTGAGCTGCTGGTTGCGCAGCTGCTCCACGGTTTCCGAAAGGTGCTGGTCGATGAACATCACTTCGCCGGCGTTAATCGCCTTGCGCAGCGTGCTATCGACCTGGAATGGCATGCGTCGTGATAATACGCCGGCTTCGGTGAGCTGTTTGTCGAGGTCGTTGCCCAGGCTCGCGCCGGTCATCAGGGTGATTTTCAGCGGGGCCAGCTTGGCGCGTTCGGCCAATGCGTGGGGCACGGCCTTGGCTTCGCCGGCGCGAGTGAAACCACTCATGCCGACGGTCATGCCGTCCTCAATCAGAGCGGCAGCGTCAGCGGCGCTCATCACTTTATCCAACAACGAAGGCAAGCGAATACGATCACGGTACATGGATGGTTATCTCGGGCAACGAAAGCAAGGTGTGCAGTCTAGTGATTTGAAAAAAATCCGTCCCGCTACCATGGTCGAATGCCGAGCCCTGATTTAGAGCCTTTGGTCGGGTTCGCAGGTCTTCAAGGGCAATAAAAAACCCCAGCCTGCTAAAGGCTGAGGTTTTGGGTATTGCGTTGGAGCAGGGTTTACTCGACGGCTTTAACCATGTCTTCGATGACTTTCTTGGCGTCGCCGAACACCATCATGGTTTTGTCGAGGTAGAACAGTTCGTTGTCCAGGCCGGCATAGCCGCTGGCCATCGAGCGCTTGTTGACGATGATGGTCTTGGCCTTGAACGCCTCGAGAATCGGCATGCCGGCAATCGGCGACTTCGGATCGTTCTTCGCGGCCGGGTTGACCACGTCGTTGGCACCCAACACCAGCACCACGTCGGCCTGGCCGAACTCGGAGTTGATGTCTTCCATCTCGAACACCTGGTCATAAGGCACTTCGGCCTCGGCCAGCAATACGTTCATGTGGCCAGGCATACGGCCGGCAACCGGGTGGATCGCGTACTTCACGGTCACGCCGCGATGGGTCAGCTTCTCGGTCAGCTCTTTCAGCGCGTGCTGCGCCCGTGCTACGGCCAGGCCGTAGCCCGGAACGATGATCACGGTATCGGCGTTGGTCAGCAGGAAGGTCGCGTCGTCAGCCGAGCCGGATTTCACCGGGCGGGCTTCTTTCGAACCGGCCGGGCCAGCCGCATCTGCGGTGTTGCCGAAGCCGCCGAGCAGTACGTTGAAGAACGAGCGGTTCATCGCCTTGCACATGATGTACGACAGGATCGCACCGGACGAACCCACGAGGGAGCCGGCAATGATCAGCATCGAGTTGTTCAGCGAGAAACCAATCCCCGCCGCAGCCCAGCCCGAATAGCTGTTGAGCATCGACACCACCACCGGCATATCCGCGCCGCCGATCGGAATGATGATCAGCACGCCCAGCACGAAGGCCAGGGCCAGCATCAGGGCGAAAGCGCCGAGACTGCCGGTCAGCATAAAGGTGATCCCGAGTGCCAGCGTCGCCAGGCCCAGCACCAGGTTGAGCTTGTGCTGGCCGCTGAATTGCACCGGCGCGCCCTGGAACAGGCGGAACTTGTACTTGCCCGAGAGCTTGCCGAAGGCGATCACCGAACCGGAGAAGGTGATGGCACCGATGGCCGCGCCGAGGAACAGCTCCAGACGGTTACCCGCCGGAATCGAATCACCCAGCTGTTTAACGATGCCCAGCGATTGCGGTTCAACAACAGCAGCGATGGCAATGAACACGGCAGCCATACCGATCATGCTGTGCATGAAGGCGACCAGTTCCGGCATCTTGGTCATCTCGACGCGTTTGGCCATGATCGAACCGGCGGTGCCACCGACCAACAGACCGACGATGACATAACCGATGCCCGCGGTAGCCAGCTCCGCACCCAGCTTATAGATGAGACCGACGGTAGTGAGGATCGCCAGCGCCATGCCGAGCATGCCGTACACGTTGCCGCGTCGGGAGGTAGTCGGGTGCGACAAGCCTTTCAGGGCCTGGATGAAGCAGATCGACGCGATCAAGTAGAGCGTCGTGACGAGGTTCATGCTCATTACTTGGACGCCTCTTCTTTTACCGCTTTCGGGGCTTTTTTCTTGAACATCTCAAGCATCCTGCGGGTGACCAGGAAGCCACCAAACACGTTCACCGCCGCCAGAGCCACCGCCAGGGTGCCCATGGTCTTGCCCAGTGGCGTCACGGTCAGCGCCGCCGCCAGCATGGCGCCGACAATCACGATCGCCGAAATGGCGTTGGTCACCGCCATCAGTGGCGTGTGCAGTGCAGGCGTAACGTTCCAGACCACGTGATAACCGACATAAATCGCCAGCACGAAGATGATCAGGTTGTAGATACCGGGGGAGATAAGCTCTTCCATCGTCTGAATCCCTGCTTAGGCGTTTTTGCGGATGACTTGGCCGTCGCGGCACATCAGGCACGCGGCGACGATGTCGTCTTCGAGGTTGATCTCGAACTGGCCTTCTTTGTTGAAGACCAGCTTCAGGAAGTCCAGCAGGTTGCGCGCGTACAGTGCCGAAGCGTCTGCCGCGACTGCGCCAGCCAGGTTGGTCGGGCCGCAAATGATCACGCCATTCTCGACGACGACCTGGTCAGCCACGGTCAGCGGGCAGTTACCACCCTGGGCTGCCGCGAGGTCGATGACTACCGAACCTGGCTTCATTTGCGCCACGGTTTCCGCGCTCAACAGTGTCGGTGCCTTGCGGCCCGGGATCAGCGCGGTGGTGATGACGATGTCTGCCAGCTTGGCGCGTTCGTGCACGGCCAGCGCCTGACGCTGCATCCAGCTGGTGGGCATGGGGCGCGCGTAACCGCCGACACCGACGGCGCATTCGCGCTCTTCATCGGTCTCGTAAGGCACGTCGACGAACTTGGCGCCGAGGGATTCGATCTGCTCTTTTACCGCAGGACGCACGTCAGACGCTTCGATCACTGCACCCAGACGTTTCGCCGTAGCGATCGCCTGCAAACCGGCTACACCTGCCCCGAGAATCAGCACGCGCGCCGCTTTCACGGTACCCGCAGCGGTCATCAGCATCGGCATGAAGCGTGGATAGTGGTGAGCGGCCAGCAACACGGCTTTATAGCCGGCGATGTTGGCTTGGGAGGACAGCACATCAAGGCTCTGAGCCCGGGAGGTGCGCGGCGCGGCCTCCAGTGCGAAAGCGGTAATGCCGCACTCAGCCAGCTTGGCAATGGTTTCATTGCTGAACGGGTTGAGCATGCCGACCACAACGGTGCCGCTCTTTATCAGCGTCAGTTCGCTGTCGCTGGGAGCGACCACCTTGAGAATCAGCTCGGCACCAAACGCATCGTTGGCGCTGCCAATAATTGCGCCTGCCGCTTCATAGGCACTGTCGACAACGCTGGCGTTAATGCCGGCGCCGCTTTGCACAGTGACCTTATGACCCTGGCCGATCAGCTTCTTGATGGTTTCCGGGGTTGCAGCAACCCGTGTTTCACCCGTCTGGGTTTCGAGAGGAACACCAATGTGCACGTCAAATCTCCTGCGTGATCTTATTGAGTAAACCCAGGCACTTCGGATGGTGCGGCTGGGGCGGCCGATCAGCACGATCCCACCAAATCGGGGCGGGGCGCGGCATTTTGCAGGCGAACTTAGTGCCCTTCAAGCGGTTATGACGGGTGACGGAAAATTAACTACAAGTCACCCCGTGACCGAATGTCGCAACCAGCCGGGTCAATCCCTTGCAGGCCGTGCCTTACAAGGATCTAGCTGAAAAATAAGTTATTTTCACATCGGTAAGGTGAATGGGGCGTTATTGCCGCGAAATGGAGGCTCAAGGCCAGGTTTTCAGGCGGTTATGGGACGTTTGTACCCCTTCGCTATAAAGTCTGCGAATATGCGACAAATACTTATATCTGTAGGGTTTTCATTTTGCTGACTACGAGGTCAACTAATCGAGCTGGTCCTTTATCCTTCTAGGCTGTAGCTGTGTGCCTGATTAACCAGCCAGTCTCGAAAAGCCCTTAATGAGGCTGATTCGACCTTTCGCTCGGGAATCATGAGGTAATAAGCCTTGATGCTCGACAGTGCCTGAGGGTTGGCAATCACCAGGCGTTTCTCCGCCAGCTCGCGCTGAATCAGGAACGGCGGGATCAGCGCAATCCCCATATCGTGCATGGCCGCTTGAGCAAGCATGGAGAATAGCTCGTATCGCGGTCCTGTCATGTCTCGCGGGATATTAAGGTTTTGGGAGTTGAACCACTGGCGCCAGGCATAGGGACGAGTGGTCTGTTGCAGCAGGGGCAGGTCGGCGATTGCACTGGGCATCAGATGAGTCTTTTTCCCCAGCAGATCAGGGCTGCATACGGGCATCGGATTTTCGCCCATCAGCCGGTGGGATTCGGTACCCGACCAGTCAGCGTCGCCAAAATAGATCGCAGCATCGAAGTCGGTGTCGGCAAACAGGAAGGGTCGCGTTCGATTGGTGAGATTGACCGTCACTTCCGGGTGTTGATGCTGGAAGTCCTTGAGCCTTGGCAGCAGCCATTGAGTACCGAAGGTCGGTACTACGGCCAGTTCGATCACATTGGTGCCCTGCTGACCCATCACTGACAAGGTGTCCCGTTCAACCGCATCGAGCTGGGTGGCTACCCGACGGCTATAGGACAGTCCGGCTTCCGTCAGCTTGACCCCACGGCGCGAGCGGCGGAACAGTTCGACGCTCAGGAACTCTTCCAGGCTGGCGATCTGCCGGCAAATCGCGCCTTGAGTCAGCGAAAGCTCCTGGGCGGCCTTGGTAAAGCTTTCGTGGCGCGCTGCTGCCTCGAAGCTGATCAGGGCAGTCGTGCTGGGTATCTTCCTTCGCATGTACGGCAACCTCACTAATACATCGTATAAAAGCTGTTTCGCGACCTTTCGGAGTGAGAAATTAGCACAACAGTATGCAAAATCCTCGTTTGCCGTGACGCCGAACCCGGCCTAGGATCAATCCACGTTATTTGACCCGATTCGAGAGGACACACTCATGGGCGGTAAAGCTAGCTTCAACTGGATCGATCCCCTGCTGCTGGATCAACAGCTCACCGAAGAAGAGCGCATGATCCGCGATACCGCCGAGCAATTCGCTCAGCAGAAACTCGCGCCGCGCGTTCTCGAAGCTTTCCGCCATGAAAAGACCGACCCGGCGATCTTTCGCGAGATGGGCGAAGTGGGCCTTTTGGGGGCGACCATCCCTGAGCAGTACGGTGGCAGCGGCCTGAGCTATGTCAGCTACGGCCTGATCGCCCGTGAAGTCGAGCGTGTCGACTCCGGTTATCGCTCGATGATGAGCGTGCAGTCCTCCTTGGTGATGGTGCCGATCAATGAGTTCGGTACTGAAGCCCAAAAGCAGAAGTACTTGCCGAAACTGGCCACGGGCGAATGGATCGGCTGCTTCGGTCTGACCGAGCCTGACCATGGTTCCGATCCGGGCTCGATGATTACTCGTGCGCGCAAAGTGGAAGGTGGCTACAGCCTGACAGGCAGCAAGATGTGGATTACCAACAGCCCGATCGCCGATGTATTCGTGGTCTGGGGCAAGGACGACGCAGGCGATATTCGTGGCTTCGTGCTGGAGAAGGGCTGGAAAGGTTTGAGCGCCCCGGCGATTCACGGCAAGGTCGGCCTGCGTGCATCCATCACCGGCGAGATCGTCATGGATAACGTGTTTGTCCCTGAAGAGAACATCTTTCCGGATGTCCGTGGTTTGAAAGGTCCTTTTACCTGCCTCAACTCGGCGCGTTACGGTATTTCCTGGGGCGCACTCGGCGCCGCCGAGTTCTGCTGGCACACCGCTCGCCAGTACACGCTGGATCGCCAGCAGTTCGGTCGTCCATTGGCCGCCACTCAGCTGATCCAGAAGAAACTGGCCGACATGCAGACGGAAATCACCCTGGCGCTGCAAGGTTGCTTGCGTCTGGGTCGCATGAAGGATGAAGGCACGGCTGCGGTCGAGATCACCTCGATGATGAAGCGCAACTCCTGCGGCAAGTCGTTGGATATTGCGCGCATGGCGCGCGACATGTTGGGCGGCAATGGCATTTCCGATGAATTCGGAGTCGCTCGTCACCTGGTCAACCTGGAAGTGGTGAATACCTATGAAGGTACGCACGACGTCCACGCGCTGATCCTCGGTCGTGCGCAGACCGGCCTCCAGGCGTTCTATTAACAGGAGAACGTCCATGGGCGCGCTATCGCATCTACGGGTACTGGATTTATCGCGGGTGCTGGCCGGGCCGTGGGCCGGGCAGATCCTTGCTGACCTTGGTGCCGAAGTGATCAAGGTCGAGCGACCGGGCAATGGCGATGATACGCGCGCCTGGGGCCCTCCCTTTCTGAAAGACGCCTATGGCGAGAACACCAGCGAAGCCGCCTATTACCTGTCGGCGAATCGCAACAAGCAGTCGGTCACCATCGACTTCACGCGCCCGGAGGGACAGGAGTTGGTGCGTGAGCTGGCGGCCAGGTCGGACATCCTGATCGAGAACTTCAAGGTGGGAGGTCTGGCGGCTTATGGGCTGGACTATGAATCGCTCAAGGCAATCAATCCGAACCTGATCTATTGCTCGATTACCGGGTTTGGTCAGACGGGGCCTTACGCCAAGCGCGCGGGTTATGACTTCATGATCCAGGGGTTGGGCGGACTGATGAGTCTGACCGGGCGACCTGAAGGCGAGGAAGGGGCGGGGCCGGTGAAAGTCGGCGTGGCGCTGACTGACATCTTGACCGGACTCTACTCGACAGTGGCGATCCTGGCGGCACTGGCTCATCGCGATCATGACGGCGGCGGTCAGCATATCGATATGGCGCTGCTGGATGTTCAGGTGGCTTGTCTGGCTAACCAGGCGATGAATTACCTGACGACAGGCAATGCTCCGAAGCGCCTGGGTAATGCTCATCCGAACATCGTGCCTTATCAGGACTTTCCTACGGCGGATGGCGACTTCATCCTCACCGTGGGTAATGACGGACAGTTCCGCAAGTTTGCCGAAGTGGCGGGTCAGCCGCAGTGGGCGGATGATCCACGCTTTGCGACCAACAAGTTGCGGGTGGCCAATCGTGCGCTGTTGATTCCGCTTATCCGCCAGGCAACGGTGTTCAAGACGACTGCTGAGTGGGTACTGCAGCTGGAACAGGCAGGCGTGCCCTGCGGGCCGATCAATGATCTGGCGCAGATGTTTGCCGATCCTCAGGTCAAGGCGCGTGGCTTGGCGATTGAGTTGCCTCATGCGCTGGCCGGAATGGTGCCGCAGGTGGCGAGTCCGATTCGTCTGTCCGAGACGCCTGTGGAGTATCGCAATGCGCCTCCTTTATTGGGCGAGCACACGCTGGAGGTTCTGCAGCGGGTGTTGGGCCTGGATGCAGGCGCGGTAGCTGCCTTTAAAGAGGCCGGAGTGCTTTGAGGGCTCCTCCTATATAGAGGGGCCGGTTTTCCTTTCTCCAGGTGGGCCGGATGGCTGTTTCCCGGCCTTCGGTAAGTTATTGATAGGAAAGCTGAAATTAAAGGTTGACGGCAGATTCTGGAAGTCTATAATTCGC